>DAIOUO010000130.1:0-8980 GCA_036759485.1 Geminicoccaceae bacterium
GGGCGCTGTTCGTCTCCGAGTTGGCCCCCGACCCCACCGACCCCCTGCCGCCGCGCGGCCGGGACGGTCGCGCCGGTACTCCGGCTCGAACCGAGCACGGCTCGACCACGAGCAAACGCCCCTTGCGGGGACGCGTCGAGAAGGTGTAACGATTTTGCGTTCGAAGATGCTGACAGGAATTTGTGCATGGCTTGGGCAGATTGTTTGGGTAGTTTATCCTAACACAACGTGAACCGGAAAAGAATCGCGGAGAGCGCGCGGACGACATTTGAGGTCTTAAGTGTTCCCGAAGATACTGGGCCTGTATTCCTCCCGTATCAATTGGGTTTTCGAAAAGCTCGGGCCGATGGGCGGCGGGACGGGGTATTCCCGCGCCATGGCCGGATCGTTGCCGCAACCGGACCTGCTGACGCGAGAAGCCGTTCAGAACACGGTCGATGCCGCGCTCCGTCTCGGTCGCAACGCGCGTCCCCGGATACGGTTTCGCTTCGTCTCGCTCCGAAATTCGGACAAACGTGCCTTCGTCGAGGCGGCTCGGCTCGGCGATTTCAAGCTCAAGGCCGCTCACGTACGGGGCCTGCCGGCGGATCATTGCCTGACTGGGCTGCAAAGCCCGGCGCAGCCGCTCACTCTACTGCTGATTGAAGACTTCAACACCCCGGGACTGGACGGCGATTATCGAGACCCGGAGTCGCCTTGGTTCCGCTTCCTCTTGTCGATCGGCGACAGCGGCAAGACGGAGCAGAGCGGGGCCCACACCGGAGGTTCATACGGTTACGGCAAGACGGCTCTCTCCTCGGCATCGCGGATCGCCACGATCTTCGCCTACACGCGTTTTGGCGAAGGCAGCGACGAGAACACGCGGCTGATGGGCTGTGCCTATCTCGACGCCTTTTCCGAAGGACGGGAGAGGTTCACGGGACGTGCCTGGTTCGGTCGGAAGCACGGGTCGCGATCCGGCATCGTCGATCCCCTCGAGAACGAGGAGGCCGACCGCTGCGCAGCCGCGCTGTCCGTCGAGGTGCGGGAGGCGGGCCGGCTCGGTACCACGGTCGTCGTGGTCGATCCCGTACCGGAAATGACGCCCGAAGGCATCGTTCGGGCGATCGAAACCTGGTGGTGGCCGCGGGTCCAGGACGAAGAACTCGACGTGGTCGTCGTCGACTCTTCCGGAAGGGAGCTCCGGCCCGCCCCGACCAAGCGAGCGGATCTCGAGCCGTATCGACGCTGCTGGACCCTGGTGACGAACAGAGACGGTCGACCCGACACGGAGCGCGAGCGTGCTACGACGTTCAACAAGCTGCATGGAAAGGCACTCGGCACTCTCGCCCTCGTCGCGGTCGCTGCCGACGACACCGGGCAAGACGAGCAAGGGGGAAACGCGGTAACGGTGCCGGTCGACCGGGTGGCACTGGTCCGGTTTCCGAAGATGGTCGTCCAATATTTCGATCCTGGCGGCCGTGCCGACGTGCGCGTGGCGGGCGCGTTTCGGGCCGACGACGACATCGACGACGTCCTGCGGCTGTCGGAGCCACCCGAACACGACAAGTGGGAACCGACCAATCGCCGACTGCCGACGGAAAACGACAAAGAGATCGTCAGAACGTTGGTCAAGCGCATCAAGGACAACGTCCGCAAGTTCCGCCGCGAGGTCCGACCACCTCCGCCTCCGATAACTCCGGTCGCCGATGTCCTGAGCAGGACGCTCGCCGACTGGTTCTCGGCCGGTCCGCGGTCGCCGGCCGGCACCGGACCCGAGCCGGCGCCCATTTCCATCCGCTACGAGCGCGGGCCGAGCCTCGCTCCGGCGGACGAGCACGGCGAACGGGTGCGGCTCGAAGCCCGGATCGCGGTGGCGCTGGCGGAAAAGCAAACGACAGCGCTGCCGGTGCGCGTAACCTTCGCCTGCCCCCTGCTCGAGGACGAACAAGCGTCCGATGACGAAGTGACGCTCGAGGTCACGCCGCCCGAGGACGTCGATCCGGACCCGGACCGGGAAAACGCGTTCGTGGGCGAACTCGCCCGGGGCGAGGTCTGGCGGTTCGACGTCCGCTCCGAGCCCTACGAAGCCGACTGGTCGGTGCGGCTCGAACCGAAGGTCGAGGTCCTGTCGGCATGAACGCGAGCGGCACCGCGGGGCCGGTTCGCAGCGAGCCGCGCACGATCCGCCCTTTCTTCAAGTTGAGCACCATCGAACACCTGCTCGACGACGCCGCCCTCGCCCTGTCGGCGGGCGAGGCGCCGCAGAAAGGGCCGTTCTTCGAACGACCGCACGACGGCTGGTCGGCGCTCGAGCCGCGGATCGCAACGAAGCTCGGGGCCGTCCGCGAGAAGCTCTGCGAGGCCCTGGCGCCGGCCGCGCTCGAGCTCGCGGTCGTGGGCTTTTCTCGCGTGCCGAAACACAGCCGCCTCTTGTGCCGGCGGCCGCTTCGAGAAGTCGAGGACGAGATCGAGCTCGATTCCGATGCCGTTCGTGCGCTCCTCGCGAGCGAGCGCGCCGAAATCCGATTGGCCTTGTGCCTGGCCGCCGACTGGCCCGATGCCGGCCCGGGGCTGCCGCATCGCAAAGGTCAATGGATCGGCTCGAAGACCTTCGCGATCGGCCGCCCGCCGGAGCGGGATCTCTTCCCTCTCGAACGCCGCGACGACGAGGGCTGGGAGAAGGCGGGCTATCCGCGGGGCACGTTGTTCGCGGTCGAACGTTACGGCTCCATCCTGGAAACCGAGGCCGAGCAGGAGCGGCTCGCGAGCCTCGTGCTCCACGCGAGCGTCTACGATCGGCTCGTCGGCCGTTCCGATCCGCCTGCCGAAGCCTCGAAGCGAATCCTGCTCGCCGAGGCCGGGTACGCAATCCTCGATGCGTTCCGCGACGAAATCTCGCAATGCGACGCCGCAGACGTTCCGGCCGGCAGCGTTCTCGCGGGCCTGCTGCGCAAACTCGAACGGGGGCGCGCCGGCAGCTGGGACCTCGCACGGCTGAAGCGCGCACTGGGCGAGGACCCGAGCGAAGCGCAGAAGCTGCGCGCGGCCCTCCAGGTCCTCGCCGAAACGGTCCAAGCTGCCGCCCGGATCGCCTGAATGCCCTATCCCACCCTCGACCGGAATGCCGCTCGGGCCCGGCTCGCGGGCGCCGCCCCGGAGCCGGCCGTCGGCTCGAACGATCGCGGTCCGCCCTATCCTTGGACCCAGGTCGCGGATCGTCTCGCGGCCGAGCTCGACCGGCTGCTGGCCGAGGTCGAGGGCGAGCTCGCCGGCCGGACCGGCTCCGGGCGGGTCCGACACGCGTCCTGGCAGCGGTTCGAAGCCGAGGCCGCGATCGCCGTGCACCGAGCACTTCCCCGCAGCCACGAGGCTCTCGCCGACGAGGCGTTCTGGCTGTGGCTCGCTTGTGTGCCGCTTCGCTCGATCGTCGAGCGCCGCTATCGCCGCGAGCAAGGCGGCCCCGTCGATCCGGCCAATTTCGGGCTCGGCAATTTCGCCGAGAATTTCGTCTACCGTCTGTGGCTGCGGGCCGACTGCGTCGTCGACGAGACCGCGGCGTCGGACGAGGCACGCTACGCGCTCGTCCGCCGCGGCCAGAGCGATTTCTGGCGCAGCCACGTCTTCCGCCAGCGCTACGGGGCCGCGCGACCGTTCGTGCGGGCTTTCGTGCGGTCCGTCTATCCCGATGCGGCGAAGCCCGGCGAGCCGGCCTTGCCGATCGAGGTCGTACGCCTGCTCGCCAAGCGGCTGCGACGGGTCTTTTCCAACCTCCTCGTCGAGGTTCTCGACGAAGCGGACGCAGAGCACTTGATCGCGGAGGAGACCGAGAAGGCGAAGGCGCAGCTCGAGGCCGAGCGGCGGGCGAACAGCTCGACCGACCGGCGGCCCCGGGCCGAACGGGCGAAGGGCGCCGCCTCGCCTTCTTCCCCGCCGCCATGAGCTTCGCGACAGGGTTCGAGCGTGCGGCCGGCCGGATCGTGCGCGAAATCGAGCTCGGTGGCGTGGCCTACCGCTCGAGCATCGAGGACGTCGCCGATCGCGAGCTCGATCCGGCGGAGGCTTGGTGGCAGGCCTCGCTGCGCGGTGCCCGTCCGCTCCCGCCTCCTCCGCGCGGGGAGCTCCGGATCGTCGATCTGTTCTCGGGGGCGGGCGGGTTCGCGCTCGGCGCGGCCATGGCGGCCGAGGGACTGGGTCTGTTGCCCCGCTTTCTGGCCGCGGTCGATCTCGATCGCGCGGCACTGGCCGTCCACCGACGCAATCTCGGGACCGAGCGGACGATCGCGGCCGATCTGCGCGATCTTCTCCACGTCGCGGTCGATCGCAGCGGCGAGGCCGCCTGCTTCGCCGATCGGCCGGAGATCGTCGGGCGCGATCTGGCGCGACTCCCCCGCCCGGATCTCGTGATCGGCGGTCCGCCCTGCGAGGGGCACTCGAACCTCAACAACCACTCCCGCCGCGACGATCCGCGCAACGGTCTGCTGCTCGTCGCGGCGGCGGCCGGCGTGGCGCTCGGGGCCCGCGCGCTCGTTCTCGAGAACGTCCGACACGTCGCGCGCGACCGGCGCTCCGTTCTCGACACGACCTCGGCCGCACTGGAAGCGGCCGGCTGGCGGACGAGGACGGTGCTGCTCAACGCCGCCCACTACGGCGCACCGCAACGGCGCGAGCGGATGTTCCTCGTGGCCTTCGCTTCGGCCGCGGATCTCGACGCCTTCGCGGGCGTGCTCACAGAACTGCGACGACCTCCCCTCTCGGTCGAGGCGGCCATCGCCGATCTGCTCGATCGCGATGGTGTGGACCCGTTCGACAGCGCGCCCACGCCGTCGCCCGAGAACCGACGGCGGATCGCGTTTCTGCACGAGCGGGATCTCTACGATCTGCCGAACGAAGAACGACCCGTCTGCCACCGGAACGGCACGACCTACACCGCCGTCTACGGTCGGCTCCGCCCGGACGAGCCGGCACCCACGATCACGACCGGCTTCGGCACGCCAGGCCGCGGCCGGTTCGTCCATCCCTCGCGGCCGCGGCTGATCACCCCGCACGAAGCGGCGCGGTTGCAGACGTTCCCCGACTGGTACGCGTTTCTCGACGAAGCGAGCCGACGACCGCGCCGGGCCTTCCTCGAAAAATGGATCGGCGATGCGGTACCGCCCCTCCTCGGCTTCGTCGTCGTCCTCGCGGCGCTGGTCGCGGTGCGGGCGCCCGCGGTCACCGCGCGGGTGCCCGAGGCCGTGCTCAGAGCGTGACCGAGAGGCCGCCGTCGACCACGAGCACGTGGCCGTTGACATAAGAAGCCGCGTCGGAAGCGAGGAAGACGACCGCGCCGCCGATCTCGTGCGGCTGGGCCCAGCGACCGAGCGGGGTCCGCTTCTCGACCCAACCCGTGAATTCCTTGTCGGCCAGGAGTGCAGTGTTCATCTCGGTCGCGAAATAGCCCGGTGCGATCGCGTTGACCGTGATGCCCTTGGGCCCGAGCTCGGCCGCCATCGAGCGGGTGAGACCGTGCAGCCCGGTCTTGGCCGCGGCGTAACCGTGGATCGTGGGCCGGGCCAGGATCGCGATCACCGAGCCGGTCGAAACGATCCGGCCGCGGCCTTGCGGGATCATGAGCTTGGCCGCTTCGCGGGCGAGCCTGAAGGCCGCCACGAGATGGCTCTGCAACAGCCGCTCGAAGTCGGCGTCCGTCCACTCGACGAGCGGGACCCGGTGCTGGATCCCGGCATTGTTCACGAGGATATCGAGCCGACCGTGGACCTCGCGGATCTTCTCGATCGCCTCGAGGGTGGCGGTGGCGTCGGTGACGTCGAAGGCGAGCGCCTCGGCCCGATAACCGAGATCGGTGAGCTTCTTGGTCGCGGATGCGACCGTCTCGGGATTGCGGCCGTTCAGGATCACGTGCGCGCCGTGCGCCGCGAGCGCTTCGGCCATGGCGAAGCCCAGCCCGCGCGAGGCGCCGGTGACGAGCGCGATCCGATCCTCGAGCCAGAACAGGCTGGACATGCGGCTCTCCCCCCCTCATCGCTGTGGCCGCTGCTACACGAAGGAGCGGGCATGGCAAAGGCCGCCCCACGCGAAGAGGCCATCGACCGCCGCGCGGTCCGACTCGAGACGGCCGACGCGCGGCTGTTCGCCGAGTGGCTCGAGCCGGCCGAGGCAACCGAGGAGCCGGTTCTCGTCCTCCTCCACGAGGGCCTGGGCTCGACGGCCTTCTGGAAGGACGTGCCCGAGCTCCTGGCGGCACGCCACGGGTTGCGGGTCTTCCTTTACGACCGGCGCGGCTACGGCCGCTCCGACCCCGAGCTCCTGCCCCGCCCGCTCGACTATCTCGACCGCATGGCGCTCGTGGAGCTGCCCGCCGTGCTCGAGGCGGCAGGCATCCGCCGGCCGATCCTGTTGGGCCACAGCGACGGCGGCACGATCGCCCTCCTCTTCGCTGCCGCCTTTCCCGAGCGGGTCGAAGCGGTCGTCGCGATCGCCGCCCACGTCTTCGTCGAGGAGGTGACCGTGGCCGGGATTCGAGCCGCGGTCGCGGCCTTCGAGGCGGGCGAGCTGCGCCGGCGGCTCGAGCGCTTCCACGGCGCGCGCACCGAGGCCGTGTTCCGGGCGTGGTCCGAAACCTGGCTCAACCCCCGCTTCCGCGCCTGGAACGTGACCGACCGGCTACCGCGGATCCGCTGTCCACTTCTCGTCCTCCAGGGCCAGGCCGACGAGTACGCCACCACCGCGCAGGTCGAGGCGATCGCCCGCGGCGTGCGGGGACCCGTGCGCACCGTGCTCTTGCCCGGGGCGGCGCACGTCCCGCACCATCAGGCCCGGGCGGCCACGCTCGAGGCGATCGACTCGTTCCTGGCCGAGCTCGCGACATCGTCGGGGGAGGAGCAGCGATGACCCTGCGCGGCAAGCGCGCGCTCGTGACCGGGGCGGCCGCCGGCATCGGGCGGTCGATCGCCGAGCGGTTCGCGGCCCAGGGTGCGGCGGTGACCCTCGCCGACATCAAGGCCGAGGAGGTCGAGGGGGCCACCGCGGCGCTCAAAGCCCGCGGTGCCGAGGCCCGCGCGCTCGTGCTCGATCTGGCCGCGACCGATGCGGTGGGCCCGGCCGTCGCTGCCGCCGCGCGCGCCATGGGCGGGCTCGAGATCCTGATCAACAATGCCGGCGTCGCGATGCAGAAGCCGGTCCTCGAGCACGAGGTCCGCGACTTCGAGCGGATCTACCGGGTCAACGTCTTCGGCATGTTCGCCGCTCTCAAGGCCGCCGCCCTCTGGATGATCGAGCATCGCGTGCCCGGGCGGATCGTGAACGTGGCCTCGGTCGCCGGACTGCGCGGCTCGACCGGGCGGGCCGCCTACGGCAGCTCCAAGGCGGCGGTGATCAACCTCACCCAGGTGGCGGCCCAGGAGCTCGCCCCGCACGGCATCACCGTCAACGCCATCGCGCCCGGGCCGATCGAGACCGACATGGTCAAGGCCGTGCACAGCGCCCGCACCCGAGCCGGCTGGTTGCGCGAGATCCCGATGGGCCGCTACGGCGAGCCCTCCGATATCGCCGCGGCCGCCGCCTACCTGGTCTCCGACGATGCCGGCTACGTCACCGGCCACGTCCTCGCGGTAGACGGCGGCTTCGCGAGCGCGGGCCTCCTCATCCCGCCCGCCGACCTCACCTGAGCCCGGGGCCTGCGCCCGGCGCGGGCGGGGCCTCACCCGGGCCGGGTCGACCCGGGCGCGGGCCTCGCCTAAGCTCGCGCCAGCGAAACCCCAGGGGAGCAGCGCCCGTGACCATCCAGCGGATCGAATCCGGCAAACGGCTGAGCCAGGCCGTCGTCTACGGCAACCTCGTCTTCCTCGCGGGCCAGGTGGCCATGGACAAGCCCGGCGCCTCGATGGCCGAGCAGACCAAGAACGTCCTCGACCGTATCGACAAGCTGCTGGCCCAGGCCGGCTCCGACAAGAGCAAGATCCTCTCGGCCAACATCTGGGTCACCGACATGCGCCAGTTCGACGAGATGAACCGGGTCTGGGACGCCTGGGTCCCGGAGGGCTGCGCGCCGGCCCGGGCGACCGTCGAGGCCCGGCTCGCCTCGCCCGACTACTGTGTCGAGATCATGGTCGTGGCCGCCCGCTGAGGCCGCGCGCATGCGGATCGCCGTCCTCGGCGCCGGAGTGGTCGGCGTCGCCACCGCCTGGGAGCTCGCCCGCGACGGCCACGAGGTGACGGTCGTCGACCGCCGCGCCGAGCCGGCGACCGAGACCTCCTATGCCAACGCCGGCATGATCGCGCCCGGCCACGCCTACGCCTGGTCCTCGCCCAAGGCCTTGAAGATCCTCCTCAAGGCCTTGACCCGCGACGATCTGGCGCTGCGCTTCCGCTTCCAGAGCGATCCGCGCTTCTGGCGCTGGGCGCTCCTGTTCGCCCTCCAGTGCAGCGCGGAGAAGGCCGCCGCCAATACGCGCCGCAAGGTGGGCCTGTGTCTGTACAGCCAGGAGCGGCTGCACGGCGTGCTGGCCGAGACGGGGATCGCCTGCGGCATGCGGTCGGGCGGTGCTCTCTACCTCTACCGCGACCCCGCGGGCCTCGCCGCCGCCGACGAGAAGGCGAAGATCCTGCGCGATGCCGGTGTCGAGGTCCGACGGGTGAGCCCCGAGGAGGCTGCGGCCCTCGACCCGGTCTACGAGCCCGTGAAGGAGCGCTTCGCGGGGGCGCTGTTCGCCCCCGGCGACGAGAGCGGCGATGCCCGGCTCTTCACCCGCGAGCTCGCCCGGGTCGCGGCCGGGAAGGGTGTCGCCTTCCGCATGGGCGAGACCGTCGTGGCCTTCCGCGAGGCGGGCGATCGGATCGCGGCCGCGGTCACCGACAAGGGCGAGGTCGCGGCCGACGCCTTCGTCCTGGCGCTGGGCTGCTACAGCGCACCCGTGGGGCGCAAGCTCGGCCTCGATCTGCCGATCTGGCCCGTCAAGGGCTATTCGGTCACCCTGCCGATCGCGGGCTCGAACACCCC
>DAIOUO010000131.1:0-8934 GCA_036759485.1 Geminicoccaceae bacterium
AGTTCCGCGTCGGAAAGGCGCTCGAGCCCGTCGTCGTGCAGCTTCTCGCGGACACCCGGGCGAACCCGCGCCGCCGCGGGCCCCGGCCGGGCCGGCGCAGGCCCCGGCTCGACCAGCAGGCAGCGCTGGCCGGCGGCCCGCAGCCGCCCGGCCAACCGCTCGACCAACCCGCCCGCATCGGCCAGCAGGAGCCAAGCGCCCGGCTCGCCGGGCAGCGCCGCGGCGGCTTCCGTCGGGCCGCCGCCGGCGCGTTCCTCGAGCGCCGCCTCCTGCCAGCCGTCGCGCCAGTGGACCGGCCGCCGGGCCGCCTCGGCGCCGCGTCGAGCGCGCGCCGGCAACCGGCGGGTCTCGAAGCCCTCGATCGCGAGCACCGCGCGGCCGCCCGGATCGCGGACCAGAACGTCGCACACGGTCGCCCGGGCGTCGCGGCGGACGCCCTCGAGCGCGACGTGGACGCGCTCGCCGGGCTCGGCGAACCAGCGCACCCGGGCGAAGCCGCGCGGCAGGTGGAGATCGTCCGGGGCGGCCTCGCCCAGGAGCGGGATCCCCGTCTGCAGGCAGGCGTCGAGCAGCGCCGGGTGGAAGCACCAAGGGGCGGCGGCCGACAGCCCGGCCGGGCGGACCACCTCGCCGCGCACGCCGACACCGTTCGGCCGGGCCCGAGCCACGCCGCGGAAGAGCGGCCCGTACTCGTAGCGCCGGGCCGCGGCCGCGGCGTAGAACGCCTCGGCGTCGATCCCGCCCTCCGCCGTGCCCTCCGGGTCCGGATCGACCGCCGGCGGCGGCGCCGCCGCCCGCCGCGCCCGGCCCGAGGCCCTGAGCGTCCATTCCGGCGCCCCGTCGCGGCTGCGGCTGTGCACGGTGATCCGGCCGCGCTCCGGGTCGAAGACGGTCTCGAGCAGCTCCGAACCCTCGCGGTCGAGGAACAGCCCCTCGTGCAGGGTCACGCCCTCGAGCTCGATCGGCCCGTCGCCCAGCACCTCGCGGGCCGCCGCCAGCATCAGCTCGACATGGCCGGCGCCCGGGAACAGCACCGAGCCGTCGACCCGGTGGTCGGCGAGGAAGGGATGGCTCGCGAGGTCGAGCTCGTTGCGCCAGCGCGGCTGCGGGCCGGCGACCCGCTCGCCCAGGAGCGGGTGCACCGGGGCGTTGTGCAACATCGCCCGCGCTTCCTCGCAAGGAGCCCAGAAACGCCGCGTCTCGAAGGGGTAGAGCGGCACCGGCACGGCCCGCCTGCCGGCCCCGAGCACGCCCTCCCAGTCGAGCGGCAGGCCGCGGACCCAGAGCGCGGCGAGCGCCGCCCAGAGCGTGTCGAGCTCGTCCTGCTCGCGGTGCAGCGAGGCCTGGACGAAGCCCTGCACGCCGCGGTGCGCGAGGCAGGCACCGAGCGGCCCGGCCAGGGTGACGTGCGGGCCGAGCTCGAGGAAGGTGTGCGAGCCCGTCGCCAGCGCCCGCTCGACCGCCGGCTGGAACAGCACCGGCTCGCGCACGTTGCGCCACCAGTAGAGGGCGTCCAGAGCCTCTCCCGCGATCTCGCGGCCGGTCACGGTCGAGACGATCGGCAGCCGGGCGGGGCGCGGCCGCAGGCCGGCGAGCGCTTCGAGGAAGGCTTCGCGGATCGGCTCCATGCCGGCCGTGTGGTAAGCCGCCTGCAGCTTGAGCAGCCGGGCGAAGGTCCCCGGCCGCTCCGCCTCGACCGCGGCGAGCACCGCCTCGAGCGCGGACCGCGGCCCACCGAGCGTGGTCATGGTCGGCCCGTTGACCGCGGCCACCTCGCAGCCGGCCGCTTCCGGCCGGGCGAGGTAGGGGCGGACCTCCTCGACGCCGAGGCCGAGGGCGGCCATGGCGCCGCTGCCCTCGAGCCCCTGCTGCAGTCGGCCGCGATGCCAGATCAGCGCCGCCGCGTCCTCGAGCGAGAGCGCGCCCGCCACGTAGGCCGCCGCCACCTCGCCGAAGCTGTGGCCGAGCACCATCGCCGGCTCGACGCCGAACGCCCGCCAGCGCGCCGCCAGGCCGATCTGCACGGCGAAGATCGTGGGTTGGGTGATCCGGGTCTCGTCGACCCGCGACTCCTCCTTCGGCCGCCCCAGCTCCTCGATCGCCGACCAGCCGGCGAGCGTGCGGAACACCGCATCGAACCGCTCGACCTCGGCGCGGAAGACCGGGTCCCGCTCGAGCAGGGCTCGCCCCATGCCCCACCACTGGCCGCCCTGGCCCGTGAACACGAACACGATCGGCTGCGCCGGCGCCCGCCGGCCGACCAGCCAGGGTGCCGGCCCGGCCTCCCCCTCGGCGAGCGCCGGTTCGCCGCGAGCGAAGGCTCGCAATCGCTCGATCGCCTGCCCGCGCGAGCCCGCCACGAGGGCGAGGCCCTCGCCCAGCCGTGCCCGGCCGGTGGCGAGCGACCAGGCGACGTCCTCGAGGGCGGTGTCCGGCTCCGCCTCGAGCCGGTCGGCGACCGCCTCGGCGAGCCGGGCGAGCGCCCCGGGCCCGGCCGCCGACAAGGGCAGCAGGACCCGCGCCGGCGGCGGCCCGGCCGGCTCGGCCGGCTCGGCCGGCGGCGGGCTCTCGAGGATCGCGCAAGCATTGGTGCCGCCGAAGCCGAAGCTGTTGACCGCGGCGAACAGCGGGCCCTCGGCCGCGAGCGGGGCGGGTGCGGTCGGCACCTCGAGGCCGAGCTCGTCCATGGCGATCGCCGGGTTCGGCCGCTCGAAATGGAGGTTGGGCGGCACCAGGCGGTGGCGGAGCGCGAGTGCCGTCTTGGCGACCCCGGTCGCCCCGGCGGCCGCCTCGAGATGGCCGGTCTGGGTCTTGACCGAGCCCACGAGCAGCCGGCGCCCGTTCGCTCGCCGCCGGCCGAAGGCGGCTCCGATCGCCCGGGCCTCGATCGGATCGCCGACCGGCGTACCGGTGCCGTGCGCCTCGACATAGGCGACGCCCGCGGGATCGATCCCGGCCGCCGCCGCGGCCGCCTCGAGCATCGCCTGCTGGGCCTCGGCGCTCGGCGCCGTCATGGTCGCGGTGTGGCCGTCCTGGTTGACCCAGGTGGCGCGGATCAGGGCATGGATCCGCCGGCCCGCGGCGAGCGCCCGCTCGAGCGGCTCGAGGACCAGGATCACCGCCCCCTCGGCCCGCACATAGCCGTCGGCCCGGTGGTCGAACATGTGCATCCGGCCGGTCGGCGACATCATGCCGGCCTGGCTGAAGCCGACGAACGGGGCCGGGTCGAGCAGCGCGTTGACCCCACCCGCGAGCGCGAGATCGCACTCGCCGGCGGCCAGCGCCCGGCAGGCGAGATGCACGGCCACGAGGGAAGAGGAGCAGGCGGTGTCGACCACGAGGCTGGGTCCCCGCAGGTCGAGCCGATGCGAGACCCGGTTGGCGACGATGCTGGTCGCCACACCCGTGTTCGAGACCGCATCCGAGCTCCGCCGGTGGCGCTGCAGCGCGGCATAGTCCGAGCCGCAGCAGCCGAGGAACACGCCGGTGGCCCGGCCGGCGAGCGAATCGGCCGGGATCAGGGCGTCCTCGAGCGCGTGCCAAGCGACCTGCAGGGCCTGGCGCTGCTGCGGGTCCATCGCCGTCGCCTCGCGCGGCGAGATCCCGAAGAGCTCGGCATCGAAGCCCTCGATTCCCTCGACGAAGCCGCCCCAGCGGGTGATCGCCCGACCCGGCTTGCCGGGCTCCGGGTCGAAATAGCGCTCCCGGCTCCAGCGCCCGGCCGGTACCTCGACGATCCCGTCGACCCCGGCGAGAAGGTTGCGCCAGAAGGCTTCCGGATCGGCCGCACCCCCCGGCAACAGGCAGCCGATCCCGACGATGGCCGTGGCCGGCGGCGCCTCCGGCTTCCAGGACCCGGGTCGCAGCATGGGCGTTCCCCCTCCCGCGGCTCGCGGCGCGGTCGCGCAGGCCCACGATCGCCTCGGCGTCACTCGGCAGAGCACGACGGATCGAGGGCATTCATTACTCGTTCACATTTTCGCGCCCGGGCGTCAATCCTCCCGAGGACCGCTCGGCGAACACGAAAGGATCGGAACGAGAACCACTGATTGTTTCGGTGCATCTGGCCTGCCGGTCGAGGATACGGCGTTCGATCGTCGAGACGATTCGCATCCGGCCCCGAGCCCCACAGGCCGCCGGTGCCGCCTGGGCCGGCCGCGCCACCGGCCGGCCGACGGTCGTGTTCACCCCGCGATGGAATTCGCCGATCGAGCCTGGCACGCACCCGATTACGCATCTGCTCGGTCCTACCGATCGGCCCCGGACCCTTGACAACGATCCCTATACAGGATCTTATTCTCCTATCGCCCGCCGATCCGGAGCCCGGCATGCCCGCTCCCGAGCCCGCCGCCACACCCCGCAAGCGCGGCCCCAAAACACCCGAGGGCAAGGCCCGCGCCGCCCTCGACGCCACCAGGCACGGCCTCCGCGCCCGCCACTTCGCGCTCCTGCCGCACGAAGACCCGGCCGAGCTCGAGGCCCTCGCCCGGGCCGCCCGCGAGACCTACCGGCCGGCCTGCCCGATCGAGCGCGAGCTCGTCGAGGCGATCGTCGTGGCGCTCTGGCGCGAGATCCGCGCCGACCGGCTCGAGGGCGAGGTTCTGGCCGACATCCCGCCGGTCGACGGCGCCCGCAGCTGCGGCAGCGATCTTCTGGAGGAGCGTCACCACCGGGCGCTCGCGCTCCTCCTGCGCTACCGCGCCCAGGCGGCGGCTGCGGTCCGCCGCGCCCAGGACGCCCTCGCCCGCCACCGCCGGCTGGTCGCCGAGGCGGCGGGGCGGTTGCCCGCCTGCGACCCGCTCGACGCCGGCGAGGCGGTGGCACCGGCCGCTCGCGCCCCGGCCGGGCCGGCCGGGCGGGCGGATCCGACGAATTGCACGAACGAATTCCCGAGCCCGACGGGAGCGGCCGAGGCCGGCAGCGCGGCGGCCGACAGCGAGCGGGCGGATCCGACGGTGGCGAGCGTGCCGGTCGTCGACCCGATCCCCGAGCCCAAGCGCCCACCGCCCCGCCTCGAGCTGCGCGATTCGGTGCGCAAGGCGCGCAACCCGCTCGACACGCCCTATTTGCGCGCGCTCGGCCGCGATCCCGATCTCGTCCTGCCGGTGCCGGGGCTACCCCCGGAGACCTGGCCGATCGTCCAGCACCTGGCCGACCCGGAAGGCCGGCCGATCGACGGCCAGGGGCCCTATCGACGGGTCCCGCATCTCGATTGGGGCGACTGGCTCGCGCACCAGCACGCCCTGCCGATCATGGAGCGGGTCGCGGCTGCCGGTGGCACACCGCGGGCGGCGGAGCCTTCCGGCGACCGGGCGGCGGTGCGGCACGCCGCCTGAGCCCGTGCCGTTCCACCGTCGCGATCCGGTCGGACGCTGGTGCCCGCCCGGGCCACGCTGCGGCACCCGGGGGGTGCGCCGGACCGCGGCTCGCCCTCGCGCCGCTCGGGGCCGCGGTCGCGGGTGGGGCGAGCGATGGGTCTCGAACCCACGACCTCCAGGGCCACAACCTGGCGCTCTGACCAACTGAGCTACGCCCGCCACGAGCGGCGCTTGTGCCCCGCCGGCGCGGGGTCGTCGACCGCGGCCGCGCTCGCCGCGGCGGAGCCCTGCCCAAATCACGGGCAGACTGCCCGAAATTTGGGCAACTTCGTGGCCGCTCGCTGGGCGCCCCGCCCCGTTCCCGCGCCGGCGGGCGGTTGGCACGGGCCCTGCATCGCTCGTCTCAGTGCAGGCCGGGGCCCGCGCGGCCCTTCGATCCGGGGTTGGGCATGAAGAAGATCGAGGCCGTCATCAAACCGTTCAAACTGGACGAGGTGAAGGAGGCGCTCCAGGAGATCGGCCTCAAGGGCATGACCGTGACCGAGGTCAAGGGCTTCGGCCGGCAGAAGGGCCACACCGAGCTCTATCGGGGTGCGGAGTACGTGGTCGACTTCCTGCCGAAGGTGAAGATCGAGGTCGTGGTCGAGGATTCGCTCGTCGAGCGGGCGATCGAGGCGATCCAGCAGGCCGCCCGCACCGACCGGATCGGCGACGGCAAGATCTTCGTCATCCCGATCGAGGACGCGATCCGCATCCGCACGGGCGAGCGCGGCGCCGACGCCCTCTGAGCCGCGTCCCGGTCTTTACGGTCTCTCTCGAGAACCGGCGGCCGGATCCGCCGGCAGGGCCACCGCTCCTTCGGGAGCCCGATCAACCGAGCAACGGGGAACAGGGTCGATGAGTTTGGGTTGCAAGACGTCCGCGGACGTCATGAAGGCCATCGAGGAACACGGCGTGGAGATGGTGGACATCCGCTTCACCGACATGCCGGGCCTCTGGCAGCACACCTCCTACCCGGTCCAGTGCTTCGAGCAGGACGCGATCGACGAGGGGCTGGGCTTCGACGGCTCCTCGATCCGCGGGTTCAAGGTCATCAACGAGTCCGACATGCTCTTGATGCCCGACCCGACCACGGCCTTCATCGACCCGTTCTTCGAGCACAAGACGCTGGTCATGATCGCCGACGTCAAGGACCCGGTGACCAAGGAGTTCTACTCGCGCGATCCGCGGGGCGTCGCCAAGAAGGCCGAGGCCTACCTCAGGAGCACCGGTATCGGCGACACGGCCTATTTCGGTCCGGAGGCGGAGTTCTTCGTCTTCGACAACGTCCAGTATGGCACCGGCCAGCACTACTCGTCCTACATGGTCGATTCGGGCGAGGGTCACTGGAACACCAATCGAGCGGAGGGCCCCAATCTCGGCTACAAGATCCGGCCGAAGGAGGGCTACTTCCCCTGCCCGCCGAACGACACGCTGCAGAACCTGCGTGCCGAGATGGCGCTCACCATGATCCGCTGCGGTCTCACCGTCGAGTGCCAGCATCACGAGGTCGCGACCGCCGGCCAGTGCGAGATCGACATGAAGTTCGATACGCTGCTGGCGATGGCCGATCATCAGATGCTCTACAAGTACATCGTCAAGAACGTCGCCCGGAAGCACGGCAAGACCGCGACCTTCATGCCGAAGCCGCTGTTCGGTGACAACGGGTCGGGCATGCACTGCCACCAGTCGCTCTGGAAGGACGGCAAGCCGCTGTTCGCCGACCCGGCGGGCTACGCCGGCTTGAGCCAGCTCTGCAAATGGTACATCGGCGGCCTGCTCCGCCACGCTCCGGCGCTGCTCGCCTTCGCCGCTCCGACGACCAACAGCTACCGCCGGCTGGTTCCGGGCTACGAGGCGCCGGTCAACCTCGCCTGGTCGATGCGCAACCGTTCGGCCGCCTGCCGCATCCCGATGTACAGCGACAGCCCGAAGGCCAAGCGCGTCGAGTTCCGCTGCCCCGACCCGTCCTGCAACCCCTATCTCGCCTTCGCCGCGATGCTGATGGCCGGCCTCGACGGCATCAAGAACAAGATCGACCCGGGCGATCCGGTCGACAAGAACATCTACGACCTGCCGCCCGAGGAGGCCGCCGCCATCAAGCAGGTGCCGGGCTCGCTGGATGCCGCCCTCGCCGCGCTCGAGGCCGATCACGAGTTCCTGCTCGAGGGCGGGGTGTTCACCCCCGACCTGATCGCGACCTACATCGAGTACAAGAAGACCGCGGAGGTGGACGCGATCCGCTTGCGGCCGCACCCCTACGAGTTCTTCCTCTACTACGACTGCTGAGCGTCCTTTCCCGATAGTCTCGGCGGGACGGGGCCCTTCGGGGCCCCGTCTTCGTTCGCAGCTGTCAATAGCGCAGGGTGACCGCGAGCTGGTCGACATACTGGCCCTCCGGCGTCCCCGCCTGGCGGGGGATCACACCGTAGACCGTGAGCCGGACCGGCCGCCGGCCGTCGCTCTCGGCCGCGACCGTGCCACCGTTCCGCCCGCCGTCGCCCCAGGGCCGGCGGTGGCCCGGGTCGGCGAACAGCCGGTAGCGCAGCCTCGCCCCCGAAGGCGCGACGAGCTCGCGCTCCGCCCCGCCTTGGATCGCGACCTCGAAGCGGGTCGGCCGCTCGCAGCGGACCACGATCTCGCCCTTGCCGTAGCTCTTGCGGTCGAGGTCGATGGTGCCGAAGGCGACCGGTCGGATATCGACCCGGCAGCGCGCGAGCGCCGGGTCGGCGGCGAGGCCGGCCGCGGCGAGGAGCAGCTGCCCGAAGACCCGGCTCAACCGCACGGCGGCGTTCCGAGATCGGGCAAGAGCTCGCCCTCGGCGGCGGCCGGCAGGCTGCAGGCGAAGCGCCGGCCCTCCCGCTCGCCCGCGACCTCGACCGGCTGGTCGAGCGGACCCGTGATCTGGGCGAAGCCGTCGCGGCCGACCACAACCTCGACACCCCCCTCGGCACTCGCGAGCCTGAGGCCCGCGGGCAGAGGCTCGCCGCCCGCAGCGCGCAGGATCGCCGTAGCCTGGCGGCGGCGGTCGAGCGGGAAACCGATCTTCACCCCGCTCCGATCGCGCGGTACCGCCACCGTCTCGGCCCGCTCGAGCCGGGCATCGAGCGGCAGATCGTCGAGCTCGAGGCGGACGCGGTTGGCCTCCCAGGGCCTGAGCCCGGGCAGCAAGAGCCGGCCGCCGGCGTCGGTCCGGCCGGCCTCGCGATTGTCGAGATAGACCCGCACGTTCGGGAAACCGGGCAGGTCGACGAGGCCGAAGGCCTGGCCCAACCGCCGGGAGGCGGCGAAGGTGCCGTCGACATAGGCGAGGCTGCCGTCGACCCCGAGCCGCAACCGATTCTCGTCGTCGAACCGCTCGGCCTCGAGCTCGATCGCCCCCTTCTCGCCCTGCCAGCTCAGCCGGGCGTCGTAACTCCGGGGCGCGTCGCCGACCTCGGCACCCACCCGCCAGTCGAGGCCGAGATCGGAGGCGCCACGGGTGCCGCGCGCCTGCAGCCGCGCCGTCTGCCGCCCGTCGCGCAGCCGCGCCTCGGCGCCGAGCGTGGTCCGCTCGCCGAGCGGCAGGGTGTAGGAG
>DAIOUO010000132.1:0-8903 GCA_036759485.1 Geminicoccaceae bacterium
CTCGGGAGGCATCGACCGCGAGATCGCACCCGTGCTCCCCTCCGCTCCGCCGCTAGGCGGCCTCCACCATCTGACCGCGATCAGCGCCGACGGCGACCGCAACCTCCACTTCTACACGGAGGTGCTGGGGCTGCGGCTCGTCAAGCGGACGGTGAACCAGGACGACGTGTCGGCCTGGCATCTCTTCTATGCCGACGCCGTCGGCAGCCCCGGTACCGACATCACCTTCTTTCTCTGGGCCCTGCCGCGCGAGCGGCGCGGCAACCACGCGATCGGGCTCACCGGATTTCCGGTCGCCCGCGAGGCGGACCTCGCCTGGTGGGAGGAGCGGCTGCGCGGCTTCGGGATCGCCGTACGTCGGACCCGGGAGCCCGGAGGCGCTCCCGGCCTCCGCTTCGAGGATCCCGAGGGCCAGCGGCTCTCGCTCGAGGTCGGGCGAGGAGCGGGCCTCGCGATACCCTGGACCGGCAGTCCTGTGCCGCCCGAGCGGCAGCTCCGCGGCCGCGGGCCGGTCGTGATCGACCTGCCGCGGGCCGAGCCCACCGCACGGTTCCTCGAGGAGCGGCTCGGCTTCCGCCCGCTCGGCGAAGGCTCGGACCCGGACGAGCCCGGGACCACCGTCCTCCGGATGGGGCTCGGGGCAGGCGGGACGGCGGGCGAGGTCCGGCTGCGGATCCGTGCCGGCCTCGAGCCGGCCCGACCCGGCGCCGGCGGTGTCCACCATGTCGCGTTCCGGGTGCCCGACCGCGCGGGCCTCGCCGCCTGGGCGGCGCGCCTCGACGCGGCTCGTGTGCGACATTCCGGCGAGATCGAACGCACCTGGTTCCGCTCGCTCTACCTGCGCGAGCCCGGTGGGGTGCTCCTCGAGCTCGCCACCGACGGGCCCGGCTTCGCGGTCGACGAGCCGGTCGAGCGGCTCGGCGAGCGGCTCGTGCTGCCACCCTTCCTGGAGCCGCGGCGGGCGGCGATCGAAGCGGGCCTGCCGCCGCTTCGAAGTCCGCGTCGTTAACCCTTCGTCAACTCAACCCGATGCACAAAGAGGGCGGGTGACGGCCCCAGGGGCGCCGCCCGGGCCCGGTGGCTCGGCGGCGGGGGCCGAGGACGGAGGTCTGCCGTGGTGGGACGGCTCGAGAGCGAGATCCGCGCGCTCATCGCGCGCGAACGCTATCTGGCATTGGACGTCGCCGCCCTCGGCGATCGCGACGATCTCTACCGCGCCGGCCTCACCTCGCACGACACGGTCAACCTCATGCTGGCGCTCGAGGACCGGTTCGGCGTCGAGTTCCCCGACCGGCTGCTGACCCGCAGGACCTTCCAGACGATCGCCGACCTGGCCGCCGCCCTGCGCGAGCTCCTTCCCGACGAGACACCGGCATGAGCCCGCTCGAACGCGCCCGCCGGGTCGCGGTGGAGGTCGCCGCCGTCCATGCCGAGGCGGTCGACCGCGAGGCGCGCTTTCCCCGCGAGGCGGTGGCGGCGCTCGCGGCCGAGCGGCTGCTCGGGGTCATGGTGCCGCGTCCGCTCGGTGGCGAGGGCGCGACGCTCGCCGAGGTCGCCGAGATCGCGCATCTGCTCGGCCGGCATTGCGGGGCCACGGCCATGGTCTTCGCGATGCACCAGATCCAGGTCGCCTGCCTCGTCCGCCACGGTCGCGAAGCCCAGTTCCACCGCGCGTTCCTGTCCCGGCTGGCGGTGGAGCAACCGCTGCTCGCCTCGGCGACCAGCGAGGCGGGCCCGGGCGGCGACCTGCGCTCGAGCCTGTGCGCGGTCGAGCGCTCCGGCGAGCGGATCCGCCTCGCCAAGAACGCCACCGTCATTTCCTACGGCGCACACGCCCAGGGAATTCTCGCCACCGCACGGCGGGCGCCCGAGGCACCGCCCGGTGATCAGGTCCTGCTGTCGCTGCAGGAGGGAGACTACCGGCTCGAGCGGACCACCGGCTGGGACGCGCTCGGCATGCGCGGCACCCGCTCGGAAGGCTACTGGCTGCACGTCGACGCGCCGGCCGACCGGGTGCTCCCGGAATCCTTCGCCGAGATCGCCGAGCGGACCATGGTGCCCGTCACGCACCTCCTCTGGAGCGCGCTCTGGGCCGGCATCGCCGGTGCTGCCGTCGCTCGCGCGCGCGCCTTCCTGCGCGCCGCGGCCCGCCGTCGCCCGGGCGAGGCGCCGCCCGGCGCCGGGCGCCTGGTCGAGGCCGCGAGCCGGCTGCAAGCGGTCCGGGCCGCGATCGCCGACGCGACGCGACGTTGGGAGACGGCGTGCGGGCCCCTGCCGATGACGCTCGCCCTCGAGCTCAACAACCTCAAGACCTGGTGCTCGCGCGAATGCGTCGCAGCGGCGCTCGACGCGCTCCAGGTCACCGGCATCGCCGGATACCGCAACGACAGCCCCTGGAGCGTGGCGCGGCCGCTGCGCGACCTGCTCTCGGCCCCGATCATGATCAACAACGACCGCATCACCGCGCACAGCGCGAGCCTCGTCCTGGTGGTCAAAGACGAGCCGGAGTACCTCGCATGACGACCGCGCTCGCGCCCGACGCCCTGCTCGAGGAGCTCCTGGCCGCGGGGCTGTTCCTCTCGACCGGCGTCGACGGGCTCTACGGCCGATCGGCCGTGCTCGAGGAGCTCCTCGAGCGCCTCGACGGTCTCGTGAGCGCACTCGCCGCCGAGGACGGCGCCGAGCGCCTCCGGTTCCCCCCGGCCCTACCCCGCCGCACGCTCGAACGCAGCGGTTACCTCAAGGGCTTTCCGCATCTGGCCGGTACCGTTCACGCCTTCGCGGGCGACGAGCGCGATCACCGCGAGCTGCTCGCGGCGCTCGAGGAAGGGCGCGACTGGACGAGGTGTCAGAGGCCGACCGAACTCGCCCTGGTCCCCGCCGCCTGTTACCCGGTCTATCCGACCCTCGCAGCGCGCGGCCCGCTCCCGGCCGGAGGCGGACTGGTGGACGTCGCCTCCTGGTGCTTCCGTCACGAGCCTTCGCGGGAGCCGACGCGGCTGCAGGTCTTCCGCATGCGCGAGCTGGTGCGGCTCGGGACGCCAGAAGAGGTTCGCGCCTTTCGCGCCGCCTGGCTCGAGCGCGGCCGGCGCATGGTCGAGCGCCTGGCGCTGCCCTGCACGATCGAGACCGCGCACGATCCGTTCTTCGGTCGTGGCGGGCGCGTGATGGCCACGAGCCAGAAGGACCAGGGCCTCAAGTTCGAGCTCCTCGTGCCGATCCTGGACGGCGCGCAACCGACCGCCTGTCTCTCTTTCAACTATCATCAGGACCATTTCGGCCGGACCTTCGGCCTGCGGACCGCGACGGGCGAGGCCGCGCACAGCGCCTGCGTCGGCTTCGGGCTGGAACGGCTGGCGATCGCCCTGTTGCGGCATCACGGGCTCGCCCCCGAACGTTGGCCGCGGTCGGTGCGCGCGGTGCTGTGGAGCTGAGCCCGTGCCGCCGGGCCCTCTCGTCGCGCTGCCGGGCAGCCCACGCGGTCCGCACCCCCTGCACGCGCCCGATCGGCTCTGGCCCGAGACCTCCTGCTATGCCGATCTCTGGATCGAGCTCCTGGCGGCCCTCGGCCATCCGCCCGAGGCGGCGCTCGGCTTCGGCCTCGCGGTCGCGTACGAGGGCGACCAGTTCACTTTCCTCAAGCCTCCGCTTTCCGATCTCGAGGCGCTCTTCGGTTTGCGGGTGGTCGAGCTCGCGCTCTGGGACGGGATCGAGCCGCACGTCCTCGTCCAACTCGCGCGGGGACGTCCGGTGCTGCTCGAAGTCGACGCTTTTCATCTGCCCGACACCCGCGGCCTCACCTGGCACCGATCGCACGCCAAGACGACGATCGCGATCACCGCCCTGGACCCGGTCCGACGCCGGCTCGGCTACGTCCACAACGGCGGCTGGTTCGAAGCCGAAGGGGAGGACGTCGACGGCATCCTGCGCTCGGGCCCGGCCGGGCGGGCCCCCCCGGAGCTGCTGCCGCCCTACGCCGAGTCGGTCGAGCAGGGCCCGATCCCGCCGCCCGATGCCCTCGCCGAGCGGGCTCTCCTCCTGCTCCGTCGTCACCTCGAGCCCGCCCTCCGGCACGACCCGATCGCCCTCTGGCGGCTCGACCTCGCGGGCCAACTCGCGCGCCTGCTCGGCGAGCCGATCGAGTTGTTCCACCGCTGGGCCTTCAACCTGACGCGTCAGCTGGGTGCCGCCTTCGAGCTCCTGGCCGCCCATCTCGCGTGGCTCGCCCGCGCCGGCGACCACGAGCTTCGTCCCGCGATCGACCCCGCTCTCGATCTCGCCCGGGGCGCCCACACGCTCCAGATGCAGATCGCACGGGCCGTCCACCGGCGTCGGCCGATCGACCCGGACCCTCTGCTCGACCGGCTACAGACGGCGCGCCGGGCCTGCCTCGAGATCCTCTATCGCGCGCTCGGGGGCGGGCGGTGAGCCGGATCCTCGAAAGCACGAGCGAGCGGCGGGTGGCGCTCGACCGCGGCTTCGAGCTCGCCCTGACCGAGCCCGGCCGGGCGAGCCGTCCGGGCGCCCTTCCCGCCGATCTCGCCTGGATCCCGGCGCCGGTCCCGGGCACCGCGGCGGCGGCTCTCGAGCGTGCCGCTCGCTGGTCGCGGGCGGCGCCGAGCCCGTTGCACGAGCACGACGTCTGGTACCGCCGTCGGCTCGACGAGGAGGGCGAGCGCACGCTCGAACTCGAAGGGCTCGCGACGATCGCCGAGGTCTGGCTGGACGACCGGCTCCTCCTCCGCTCCGAGAGCATGTTCGCCCGCCACCGGGTCCCCGTCCGGCTCGCGCCGGGGGCGATGCTGCACCTCGCCTTTCGAGCGCTCGCGCCGGCGTTGCGGACGCGTGGGACACGTGGTGGCTGGCCGGCGGCCATGGTGGCGAGCCCCGGCCTGCGCCATCGGCGCACGACCCTCTTGGGCCACATGCCGGGCTGGTGCCCGCCGATCGACATCGTCGGCCCGTGGCGCGCCGTCCGGCTCGTGGAGCGTACGGGACCGCTCGAGACGCGTTCGGTTCGGATCACCGCCGGGTTCGAAGAAGGTGTCGCCTGCCTCGCGGTCGAGCTGCGTGCGTGCTGGCGCGGTGGCGAGCCGCCCACGGGCGAGCTCCGGATCGGCGAGCGTCGTTTTCCCCTTTCGAAAGCCGGACCGGATCGGCTGCGCACCGAGCTCGTGCTGCCCGGGCTCGCGCCCTGGTGGCCTTGGACGCACGGCGAACCCGCGCTCCACCCTTTGTCCGTCACCGTCGGGGGCGAGCGGCTCGAGCTCGGCCGGACGGGGTTCCGCTCGGTCGGCATCGACCTCGGCCCGGACGGACGCGGCTTCGGTTTCCGGATCAACGGCGTGCCGGTCTTCGCGCGTGGCGCCAACTGGATGCCGGTCGATCCGGTCGGTCTCGACGGCAGTCGAGAGGCCGTCGGCCCGAGCCTGCGCCTTCTGCGCGAGGCCGGCTGCAACATGCTGCGGGTGCCGGGCACGACGATCTACGAGGACGACGCGTTCCACGAGCTGTGCGACGAGCTCGGGATCCTGGTCTGGCAGGACCTGATGCTCGCCAATCTCGACTATCCCGTGGAGGATCCGGCTTGGCGTGCGGCCCTGCTCGAGGAGGCCGCGGCGCTGCTCGATCGCAGCGAGGGGCATCCCTCGCTCGCCCTTCTGTGCGGGGGAAGCGAGATCGCTCAGCAGGCGGCGATGTGCGGCCAGTGGGAACGCGCCGAGCCGCGTTGGAAGCGGTTCACGACCGAGCTCGCGGCGCTCGTGGAGCGTCTGCGCCCCGGTCTGCCCTTCCTACCGCACACCCCCATGGGCGGCCCGCGCCCCTTCGCCTCCCGGGAGGGGCCGAGCCACGCCTACGGTGTCGGGGCGTATCTGCGACCTATCGCCGAGGCGCGGGCCGCTCCGCCGCGCTTCGCCGCCGAATGTCTGGCGATCGCCCAGCCGGTCGAGGCGGCGAGCCTCGCGCGGATGGTCCCGGCCGATGTCGGGGTGGGTCACGACCCGCGATGGAAGGCGCTGGTGCCGCGGGACCGCCGAGCTTCCTGGGACTTCGAGGACGTTCGCGAACATTATCTCGAGGAGTTGTTCGGGGTCGACGCGCGGGAGCTCCGGCGGGTCGACCCGGAGCGTTGGCTCGAGCTGTCACGGGCGACCGCCGTCGAGCTCGTGCGACGGGTGCTCACGGCTTGGCGCCGACCGGGCTCGGCCTGCCGTGGCGCGCTCGTCTGGCACGCCCGTGACCTTTCGCCCGGCACGGGGTTCGGGGTGCTCGACGCCTTCGGCTCGCCGAAGCCCGCCTGGCACGCCATGGCACAGGTCCTCAAGCCCCTTCAGCTCCTGCTCACGGACGAGGGGCTCGACGGGATCGACGTCCATCTCCTGAACGATCGGCCGGAGCCGGTCGCGGTCCGGCTCGAGATCCTCTGCCTGCGCGAGGGTGCCGTGCCGATCGCGCGCGGAGAGCGCGAGCTCCGGGTCGACGGCCACGGGGCACTGACGCTCTCCGTCTTCGAGCTCCTGCCGGGCTTCGTCGACCCGAGCTGCGCCTACCGCTTCGGGCCGCCCCAGCACGATGCGGTCGTGGCCCGCATCTTCGACCCGCACAACGAGGCCCTGGTCGACGAGGCCGTGCACCTGATCGGCCGGCTCGATTCGGGTCGTCGCGACCCGGGGCTCGAGGTCGCCCTCGAGGGCGGGTCGGACGGCTGGCGGCTCCGCTTGCGTTGCCGTCGCCTGGCCCGTTTCGTGCAAATCGACGAGGAGGTGTTCCGGCCCGCGGCCGCCTGGTTCCACCTGACGCCGAACCGCGACCGGCTCGTGGAGCTGCAGCCCTGGCGGGCCGGCCCCGGGGCTCGACCCCGTGGCCGGGTACGGAGTCTCGACTGTCCGGCGGCGTCGGCCTACGGCGAGAGTGGCGGAGGGACGCGGTCGTGATCCCCCTCGCCTTCGCGAACTGTCTCGGCCGGCTCCATCCGGCGACGGGCGGGCGCGGGGTGGTGCTCTGCCCACCCTGGGGGTTCGAGGCGCTCTGCGTCCACCGCGGCTTGCTCGCGCTCGCCGAGGCCCTCGCCGCGGCCGGCCTACCCTGCCTGACGTTCGACCTACCGGGCACGGGCGACTCCCTCGATCCACCCTCCGAAGCGCCGCTCCCGTACCACTGGATCGCCGCTCTGCTCGCTGCGGTGGACCTCCTGCGCACGCGAACCGGAGCCCGAGAGGTGGCGCTCGTCGGGCTTCGCCTCGGTGCCCTTCTGGCGGCCGAGGCGGCGCTCCGGCTGGGTGGCGTGGAGCGCCTCGTCCTTCTCGCGCCACCGGCGAGCGGGCGGGCTTTCGCACGCGAGCTGCGGGCGTGGGCCCGGCTCGCCGAGGCCGGACCGACCGACTGCGGCTCCGCGGCCGGGAGCGACGGGCTCGTGGCCGGCGGCTTCGCGCTCGACGGCGGGGCGCTCGCCGCACTCGCGAGGCTCGACCCGCTCGGCGCGTCGCGGCCACCCGCCCCGCGGGTCTTGATCCTCGGGCGGCCCGATGCGCCCAGGAGCGCGGTCCCGGCTCGCGCCTGGGCGGCGGCCGGCGCCGTCGTCGAGACCGAGCCGTTCGAGGGCTATGTCGAGCTGATGCGCGATCCGCTCCTCTCGGAACCACCGCGAACGGCGATCGATCGGGTCGTTCGCTTCCTCGCCGAGGCCGCGCCGGCCGGCACGGCTCGGACGGCGGCCGCGGTCGGCTGCGCCGAGGAGGCCGTCCTCGAGGGCCCGGGCTTCGTCGAACGGACCCTCCGGTTCGGGCCGGACGGTCGGCTCGTCGCCACGCTCTGCGAGCCCGCACCCGGCCCGGCGGCGGCGGGTTCGCCGGCCCTTCTCGTCCTCAATACGGGTGCCACGCCGCGCGCCGGCGCCGGCCGCTCCGCGGTCGAGCTCGCGCGCGCCCTGGCCGGCGAGGGTCTGCGCAGCCTCCGGCTCGACCTCGGCGGAATCGGCGACAGCGCCCTTCCGGCCGGCGAGCCGGCGGGCGAAATCTACCGGCGCGGCGCGATCCTCGAGGTCCGTGCGGCGCTCGACCTGCTGGAAGCCCGGGGTGCGCGCGCCGTCGTCGGGATCGGGGTGTGCTCCGGTGCCTTCATGGCCTTTCATGCAGCGCTCGCGGACCCGAGGCTCGTCGGTCTCGTCCTCGTGAACCTGCCGCGCTTCGCTTGGCGACCCTTCCACCCCCTCGTCTTCGTGCGAACGCGTCAGTTGCTGGCCTTTTTGGCCCGCCCGAGGACCTGGTGGCGGGCCTTGTCCGGCCGCGGCGAACTCGTGCCCGCGCTTCGCGTCCTTGGCGAGCGCCTCGCCGCCCGTGCCGCGGCGAGCCTTTCGAGACCCTTTCGGCGCCTCGTGGTCGAGGCCTCCTGGCCGGCGCGCGCGTTGCGGACACTGGTCGAGCGCGGGGCGCGGCTGCTCGTCGTCTACGCGGCCGACGATCCCGGCCTGCCGATCTTCGATCGGCTGGTCGACGGCGGCCGTGGCCCGCTGATGGACGGCCGGCTCGAGGTCCGGGTGGTGGAAGGCGTCGGCCACACCTTCGCCGAGCCGGCCGCCCGCAGGCTGTTGCTGGAGTTGGTTCGTGGAGAGCTGGACCGTCACCGGCTGCCAGGCGCGACACCACCGCCGGCGGCCCGAGCGGCTCCGGCGGTAGCGAGGGTGGCAGCCCAACGGGGGCCCCCCGGCCCCGGGCCTCCCGGGCCGGTCGGTGCCGGTGTCGCGGCGGCCACGCGGCCGCGACGGGTGGCCCTGCGGGTCGAGCGCTGAGCCCGAGAGCCCTGGAGTGTTCGGAGGCTCCGGGCAACGCCTCCGGCCGGCTCGCCCGTGGATCCGAGAGCGCCCGCGCGGTCGATCGCGGGTACGACGCCGCCCCGCGGCAGAA
>DAIOUO010000133.1:0-8880 GCA_036759485.1 Geminicoccaceae bacterium
ACGCCATGCTGCTCGCGGGCCTGCTCGACCGCCTCATCCGTGTCGGCACGCTCGGCGTGATCGACGCCGCCGGCCGAAAGCGTGTCTTCCGGGGACCGGAGCCCGGCCCCAGGGCCACCATCCGGCTGCACGACCGGGCGATCGAGTGGCGCATCCTCCTCGACGGCGAGCTCGCGCTCGGCGAGGCCTGGATGGACGAGCGGCTCACCCTCGAGGAGGGCACGCTCTACGACCTGCTCGAGCTGGTCATGAGCAACCTCGCCAAGGGCGATCGCCGCGGCTGGGTCGGCCGGGTCCAGCGCGGCCTGAACGCCCTGCGCACCGCCTACGACCGCAACCCGATCGGCCGCGCCAAGCGCAACATCGCCCACCACTACGACCTCTCGGGCGAGCTCTACGAGCTCTTCCTCGACAGCGAACGCGAATATACCTGCGCCTACTTCCCGCGGCCCGACGCCGACATCGAGGAGGCGCAGCGCGCCAAGGAGCGGCACATCGCCGCCAAGCTCCTGCTCGAACCCGGCATGAAGGTCCTCGACATGGGTTGCGGTTGGGGTGCGCTCGGTCGCTATCTCGCCCGCACCTTCGACGTCGAGGTGACCGGCGTCACGCTCTCGAAGGAGCAGGTAGCCTACGCCAATGCCCGCGCCGAGCGCGAGGGGCTCGCCGGCCGCACCCGCTTCCTCTACCAGGACTATCGCGAGGTCGAGGGCCGCTTCGACCGGATCGTCTCGGTCGGCATGCTCGAGCACGTCGGCAAGGCGCACTACCCGGAGCTCTTCGCCAAGATCGGGGCGCTCCTCACCGACGACGGTGTCGCGCTCGTCCACTCGATGGGCCACATGGCCGGCCCCGGCTACCCCAATCCCTGGATCCGCAAATACATCTTCCCGGGTGGTTACATCCCGGCGCTCTCGGACGTGCTGCCGCCCCTCGAGCGGTCCGGCCTCTGGCTCACCGACTGCGAGATCCTCCGCCTGCACTATGCCGAGACCCTGCGCTGCTGGCGCGAGAAGTTCGAGTACAACCGGGCGCGGATCCGCCGGATCTACGACGACCGCTTCTGCCGGATGTGGGAGTTCTACCTGATCGCGAGCGAGCTCTCCTTCCGCGTCGGCGATCTGATGATCTTCCATCTGCAGCTCGCCAAGGACCGGGCCGCGGTGCCGCTCCTGCGCGACTACATGGTGGACCGCGAGCGCGAGCTGGCCTCGGCCGAGCGGCCGCCGCGGCTGCGCGCCGCGGAGTGAGTGCGCCGGCGCCCGTCCCGCTCGCCGTCCAGGAGCTGGGCGCGGGCCCCCCGGTCCTCGTCCTGCACGGCCTTCTGGGTCAGGGGCGCAACTGGACGAGCCTCGCCCGTCGTCTCGCCCGGGGCCGCCGCGTCCTCCTCGTCGATCTGCGCAATCACGGTCGCTCGCCGCATCACCCGGTCATGACCTACCCGGCCATGGCCGCCGATCTCGCCGCCCTCCTCGAATCGCGCGGGCTCGGCCGGGTGGCCCTCCTCGGCCACAGCATGGGCGGCAAGACCGCGATCGTCCTCGCCTGCACCCGCCCCGAGCTCGTCGAGCGGCTGGTCGTGGTCGACGTCGCCCCGGTCGACTACGGCCCGCGCCCCGATTTCGCGGCCTATCTCGAGGCCATGCTCGCGATCGATCCGGCCGCGCTCGGCCGCCGGGCGGAGGTCGAGGCACGGCTCGCGAGGAGCGTCCCCGACGCCCGCGTTCGCGCTTTCCTCGCGAGCAATCTCGACAGCCGGGAGGGCCGGCTCGCTTGGTTGCCGAACCTCGAGGTCCTCCGCCGGTCGCTGCCGGAGATCGCCGGGTTCCCGCGCGATCTGCCTGCCGCACCTTCGGACCTGCCGGCCCTCGCGATCGTGGGCGGCCGCTCGGACTATGTCCGGCCCGAGCATCTCCCGGCCTTCCGGCGGCTCCTGCCGGCGCTGCGCCTCGAGACGGTGGCGGAGGCCGGGCACTGGGTCCACGTCGATGCGCCGGAGGCGGTGCTGGCGGCGCTCGATTCGTTCCTGCCTCGGGCCTGAGCACGCGCGCCGCGGGCGTGTTCGGCTCCGGGCCGATCGCTTCCTTGGACAGGAGCGGCCGGACGTGGCAGGGTCCACCGAGGAGTCTCGTCGTGCGGGGGCGGCTCATGCGAAGGATCCTCTCTGGCGGCGTGTTGCTCTCGCTCGGGCTCGTCGCGGCGCACGCCGCGGTCGAAGCCTGGATGGAGGCACGCGCGGTCCTCGCCCTCGAAGAGGCGAGCCGGCGACTGCCGGAAGGCTCGCGGCTGGTCTGGGACCGGCTCGATGCCCAGCCCTTGCGACTGGCCGTGGTGCTCGAGGGCGTCCGGCTCGCTCTGCCGCCGGGCGGCGCGGTGCGCGGCCTCGAGGTGGGCAGCGTGCGCCTCGCCCAGGCCACGGGCAGGGTCGACAGCCTCGGCCGCACGGGCTCGGTGCGAGCGGGCGAGCTTCGGATCGAGCTCGCCGAGGGTCGCGGCACCCTCCAGGCGGCCGAGGTCGAGGGCGATGCGGTCGAGATCGAAGCCCTGCAACGCGCGCTCGCCGCACCCGACCCGCTCGCGGCACTCGGTGAGCTCCGGCTCGGGCCGGTGCGCGCCCGCGACGCGACGCTCGAGGCGCCGGGCGGCCGGCTCGTGGTGCCGCGCATCGCGATCGGCGGCTATGCCGAGCGTCGGCTCGAGGGGCTGGCCCTCGAAGGGCTCGCGGCCGAGGGCCGGGCCGGGGGGCGCGCGCGCCTCGACAGCCTCGAGGCGGGCCTGCTCGATCTGCGCGCGCTGGAGCCGGCAGCGTTGGCCGCCGTCGAGAACGATCCGGCCGGCCTCCTCGCGCTGATCGACCGGCTCGCGATCGAGGCGGTGCGGCTGCGCGGCCTCGAGTTCCGCGCCGGGGACGATGGCCTGCGCCTTTCGGCGCTCGGTCTGGAGCGGGCGGGGAGCGGGCGCATCGAGAACTTCGCCCTCGACGGGCTCGCGATCGACGGCGAGGGGAAGGGCAGGGGCGAGCTCGGCCATCTCTCGCTCGCGCTGCTCGACTGGAGCCGGGTCCGCCTCGACCGGCTCGCCGCCGCCGCGGCTCGGCTCGGCGAGGCCGCTCGGGATGCCGAAGAGGAAGATGGCGACGGGGACGATGCCGAGGAGACGGAGCCGGCGCAGGATCCGGAGGACGGTGGCGAGGCGACGGCCGAGGCGGGGTCGGCCGACCAGCCGCCGTCCGAGCCGGGCGAACCCGGCGGGGAGGCTGAGACCCTCGCCACCTCCTTCGCGGGGCTCGAGCTCGCGGGCGAGCTGCTGGAGCTCCGGATCGGGCCGATCCGTCTCGACCGGCTCGCCGCCGGCGACCGCCAGGCCGGGCTCGCACTTCGGCACTTCTCCTTCGACGGGCTCGAGGCGGGCCGTCTGGGTGCGCTTTCCCTCGAAGGGTTCGAGGCGCGCGGCGAGGAGGGCTGGGCGGTCCGCCTCGCCGCCTACGAGCAGAGTGCGGTCACCGTCGGGCCCGCCGACCTCGCCGCGCGGGTCGAGGCGGCACCCCGCACCACCGAGGGCCTGCAGGCGCTCACCGCCGAGCTCGCCAGGCTCCCTTGGCAGGGCAGCTCGGCACTCACCGGCCTCGCCCTCGAGAAGGACGGGCGGACCGGCTTCGCCGCCGGCCGGTTCGCGGTCGCGCTCGACGAGACGGGCCCGCGCAAGCGCACGCGCGTGAGCCTCGACGATCTGGTCGTCGACCCGGGGGTGCTCGGCGACGAGCAGGCGGCGGCCAGCCGGCAATGGACGGGGACCGATCGGATCGAGCTCCGGGCCCGGCTCGCCACGCTCTACGACGAGGCGAGCCGAGAGGTGGCGCTCGAGGAGCTCTCGTTCGACGCCGCGCGCCAGCTCGCGGTCCGGCTGTCGTTCCTCGCCCGCCTCGGTGCCGACCCGGCGGTCGATCCGGTCACGGCCTCGACCGACGCCGAGCTGGTGCGCGCCGAGCTCGAACTGCGCGACCAGGGCGCCATCGACCGCTTCCTCGCGGGCATGGAGCAACAGATGCGCAAGAAGCGGCCGGAGCTCGTGAAGCAGCTCGTCCGCGACTTCCGCCGCGAGGAGCCTGGCCGCTCGCTGCTCGACCAGAAGCGCGCGGCCGAGCTCGAGAAGTTCCTCCTGAAGCCGCGCGTGCTCGTGATTCGGCTCGTCCCGGCCGAGCCCGTGAGCTTCTTGGCGGGCTTCATGGGCGCCGTCGCGACACCCGGCCAGGCGGTCAAGACCCTGGGTCTGTCGATCGAAGCGCGCGGCGACTGAGCCGGCGGGGCCCCGGTCCGACGCGGCTCAGCGCATCTCGGCCCCGGTCCGGTCCCATGTGGGGATGTAGTCGGAGCGCAGATTGTGGGTGTGGACGTGAGCACCCTTGGCGATCGCCTCGCGGGCCGAGCCGATCGGAGCGCCGTACTTGATCACCTTCTCGCCCTCGGCGATCGGCCGGCGCGCGATCTTGTGGCCGATCGGCACCTCTCGGTCGAGGCGGACCACTGCGCCGTCGATCGAAAGTTCGGTCCCGGCCGGCAGATCGCAACAGGCGACCACGACATTGTCCTCGGGGGCGAGCAGGAGGATCCGCCGGTCGGTGCCACCGGTTTCGAGCGCGGCCTCCACTCCGCTCGTGACGATCCGCCCCATCGCCGTCCCCCTCAGAACTTGCCGTACTTCAGATAGGCTCGTTGCGGGTCCTCGCCCGCCAGGATCGCCTTGCGGATCAGGTTCTCGGTGCCGATCGCCCGCTCCGCCTCGGCCACCACCTCCTCGGCCCGGGCGTTCGGCACGATCACGATACCGTCGGCATCGGCCAACAGATAATCGCCCGGCAGGATGCGGACCTCGCCGATCACGATCGGCACATCGAGCGCGTCCACGAGCCAGAACGAGACGATGTCCTTGGGCGTGGTGTGGGTGTAAGCGATCGGGAAGCCGATCTTCTCGATGAAAGCGAGATCGCGGGTCGCCCCGTCGACGACGTAGCCGAGCACGCCCCGGTGTTGAAGCGTCTCGGCACTCAGCTCGCCCATCAAGGCGACCGCACGGGTGTGCGGCTGGCAGACCAGCACGTGCCCCGGCTTCGCCTTGGAGAGGAGCCCGGTCCATTCGAGAAGCGTGGTGTGCCGATCGGCCGCCTCGTCGACATGGCCCGTCACGGTCTGCACCGGGCCCGCCAGCGGGCGGCTCCGATCGTGCAGCCGGATCTCGGGCGGCAGCACGAAGTTCCGAAGCCCCATCGCCCGCATCACGTCGTTCAAGACGCCCGTGTAGCAGCGCTCGAGACGTGCCCCGATCGCGTCCTTCGCCATCCTCGCGGCCTCCCTCTGGGCCCGACCATCCTAGCGGAGGGGCCGCGGTCGGGAAGCCGCGCTCGCGGATACCCGTTCGGCTAACCGGCTCGGCTCGGCGGATGGTGGGCGTGCCAATGGCGGGCGATGTCGAGCCGGGTCGCGACCCAGACCTTCTCGCGCGAAAGCACGTAGTCGAGGAAGCGGGCGAGCGCCATCGCCCGTCCGGGCCTGCCGACGAGCCTGCAATGGAGCCCGACCGACATCATCTTGGGCGCCCCCCTTCGTCCCTCCTCCCACAGCAGGTCGAAGGAGTCCCTGAGGTAGGCGAAGAACTGGTCGCCCGAGTTGAAGCCCTGGGCGGTGGCGAAGCGCATGTCGTTGGCATCGAGCGTGTAGGGTACCACGAGCTGCCGCTCGCCCGCGACCTCGACCCAATAGGGCAGCTCGTCGGCGTACGAGTCCGCCGTGTAGAGGAAGCCGCCCTCCTCGACGACGAGGGCCATCGTGTTGGGGCTCACCCGACCCGTGTACCAGCCGAGCGGCCGCTCCCCCGTGATCTCCGTGTGCAGGCGGATCGATTCGCGCATCTGTGCGCGCTCTTGCTCGATCCCCATGTACTGGTAGTCGATCCAGCGCAGGCCGTGGCTCGCGATCTCGAAGCCGGCCTCCTTCATGGCCGCCGCCGCCTCGCGGTTGCGGTCGAGTGCCATGGTCACGGCGAAGACGGTCGCCGGCAGCCCGCGCTCGGTGAAGAGGCGATGCAACCGCCAGAAGCCGACGCGCGCGCCGTACTCGTAGATCGATTCCATGTTCATGTGCCGCACGCCGAGAAGCGGCTGGGCACCGATGATCTCCGAAAGAAACGCCTCCGAAGCCGGATCGCCGTGGAGGATGCAGTTCTCGCCACCCTCCTCGTAGTTGATCACGAACTGGACGGCCACATACGCCCCACCCGGCCAGCGCGGATCGGGCGGGTTGCGGCCGTAACCTCGGAGATCGCGGGGATAGGCGGGATCGTGGGGCATGGCGGGCCTCAACCGAGCTCGAAAGTGGTGATGCCGAAGATCCGGGAAAGCGGCAGTCCGGGATCGGCCTTCGTGTACATGCGCGCGGTCTCGAAGACCGGCAGGAGCCCGTGCCGCAGGGCGAGTGCGGTGGCCTCTCCGTTGGGCTCGGGCGGATCGAGGAAAACCGGCTCGCCCCGGGCTTCGGCGCAGAGCGCCAGGAAGAGCGCCTCGGCGGCATCGGCCCGATCCGCGAAGAGGGGGCCGATCTTGAAGCCCCGCCGGCAGGCGCGGATCACGCCCAGACCCAGGAGCCGGCCCCGTTCGAGGAAGCCGAGGGCCACCCGCGGCCGGGCGATCCAACGCTCGAGGAAGGCCCGTCGCTCGAAACCGAAGCAGCTGCGATCGTAGGCCAGCACCGTCTCGAAAGGCACGCGGTCGAGCGGCACCACCCGCGGATCGTCGAGCGGCCGGGCTTTCACCACGCCGCCCCAGCGGAGGTTGCGATGTGCGAGCACGAAGCCCGACCGGCGATAGTTCTCCTGCTGCGCCACGACCCCGTCCAGGCCCACGTTGCAGTCGGCGAGCCGCTCCATGCCCGCCCGCCAGAGGGTCAGCCCGAAGCCGCGCCCGCGATACTCGGGGCGCACGATGTAGAATCCGAGAAAGCCGAACCCGCCCGGATAACGCACGACCGAGATGCAGCCCACCGGCTCGCCGTCGAGCCGGGCGAGGAGGAAGCCTCCGGGGTCGGTCGCGTGGAACGGCTCGGCATCCTCGAGGCCGGGGTTCCAGCCCTCGGCCGCCGCCCAATCCAGCATCGAGCGCACACCTTGGGGCCCGGCCGGGCCGATCGAAAGGCTCATCGCCGTACCTCCACGCCGTCGCGTCCCGACGCCGGGCCGCGCCCCGGCGGAACCGTCACCCAGATCGGGCTCGACCAGGCCCGCTCGCCGTCCGCCTGCACCACCCGCAGCCAATAGGCGTGCGTGCCCGGCGCTACCGTTTCGTCGCGAAAGCTCCCCGACCAGGCGGGAGGCGGCGGGCGAAGCGGCAGCCGGCGCAGCTCGAGCCGGCGCGGCGGGTCCTCGGCCGTCACCAGTCGCGGCGTGCGGCCGAGCCCGGCGAGCGGCAGCCGGCAGGCGAGGGGGCCCGTGTTCACCACGAGGGTCGCGCGAGGGCCTTCCTGCAGGCGCAGGATCACCCCGTCCCAGTCGCCGGCCGTGAGCGAGCGCCAGGCGATCCCGGTCGGGCCCTGCGCGACGATCCCCTCCTCCGGCGAATCGAAGGCCCAGCCGCGGGCGTCCAGGATCCGCCCGTCCTCGATCTCGAGCCCGCCGTCCCACACCATCCGGGCGCGGGTGAAATCGCCGGGCGCCGAAAGCCCCCACCAGGCGACCCGCAGCCGGTCGGAGAGACCTTCGCCCGCGAGCGGAGCGGCGAAGACGGGGCAAGCGCCGCGCAGGAGCTCGACCGACTCGAGCGGCTCCGTACCCTCGACCCGAATAGTGAAGGACGGCGGTTCCTCGAGGCGGACCTCGGAGCCCATGGGGTTCCCCTCGACCGCGAGCTCGAGCAGGATCCGGGGGCCCGTGGTGGCCCAGGTCCGCCGGGCCCGGAGCGTCTCGAACAGCGCCGCCCGCGAGAGCTCGGGGAGCGCCACCGCGGTGAGCCCGCTCGCGAGGTTGCGCACCGCCATCCGCCCCGGCCGGCCGCTTCCGGGCCGTCCGTCGGCCCCGTCGCTGCCGGCCGTGACGCCCAGCCGCCAGCCCCGCGCCGAGGCCTCGAGCAGCAGCCACTCCGAGGTCGCGTGCATCGAGTGGACCTCGAGCAGGCGCTCGACGTCGGGCTCGTGCCGGTGCGGATCGACGCTCCACCCGTCCGCTCGCAGCACGCCCAGCACCCCGCGCCGGCGAACGCGGGCAGGCAGGTCGCTCGGCTGCGCCGGGCCCGAGCCGGGCTCGCCCTCGGGCCCTCGCGAGGCGCGGTGCCCGGGAAGCCCGCCCTCCTCGGCGGGGAAGTAGAGCTTGCGATCGCCGCCCGGTCCGCTCTCGCCCCACCCTTCGCAGCCGAGCAGCGAGAGGAACCGACCGGGCGCCTGGAATTCGCGGCTCACCGCCTCGAGCTCGGGCCACACTCGCGCGAAGAGGTGGCAACCGTCGACGATAAAGCCCGCGAAGTCGAGTGCGGCCACCTCCCGGGCGTGCTCGAAACCGGCCCGCAGGCCGCGCGCGTCGCAGCTCGTCGCCGAGCGGCCGTGCAGATCGCCCCAGAAGACCCGAAGCGGCGGATCGAGCCGGCAGTCGATCGGGTTGCTCGTGGCGGCGAAGAGGCCCGTGCGGTCGCGGGCGGCGAGCCGATGCACGCCGGGGGGGAGCGGTCCGACCGGGACGCGGGCGATCGCCCCGTTCGTCGCGCCGAGCCGGACCGGCCCGGCAGCGCCCTCGAGCTCGACCTCGATCGCCGGCCCTTCGGCCGGGTTGCCGAAGCGGTCCTCGAGCCGGAGGTGGACCCGGAACGCTTCCCCGGCCGCCACCGTCGAAGGGGCGGTGACGACG
>DAIOUO010000134.1:0-8862 GCA_036759485.1 Geminicoccaceae bacterium
CCCGGCCGGCCCGCTCCCCCTCCGGGGCGGCGGGCCGCTCAGACGACCTCGTTGACGAGCCGGCTCTCGCCGCGCCGCAGGCGCGCCAGGTTCTCGACCAGGAGATCGAGCACCCGATCCTCGTAGGCCCGGGTCTCGCCCGCGCTGTGCGGCGTGATCAACAGGTTCGGCGCCGACCAGAGCGGCGAGTTCTCGGGCAGCGGCTCCTCGCGAGTGACGTCGATCGCGGCCCCGGCGAGCCGGCCCGAGCCGAGTGCCTCGAGCAGCGCGGCTTCCTCCACGCAGCGGCCGCGGGCGACGTTGACGAAGAGTGCCCCGGGCGGCAACAGCGCGAGCCGCCGCGCATCGACCAGGTTCTCGGTCTCGGGCGTGAGCGGGCAGGCGAGCAAGAGCACCTCCGCCTCGGCCAACAGCCGGTCGAGCGCGTCGAGCCCGTACACCGCATCGGCCCCCTCGCGCCCCGCCGCGGGATCCCGCCGGACCGCCAGGACCCGCATGCCGAAGGCCCGGGCGAGGGCCGCGATCCGCCCGCCGATCCGCCCGAGACCCACGAGCACCATCGTCTTGCCGCCGAGCTCCTGCTCGCGCAGGCCCAGATCGCCGATCATTCCCCGCCAGTGGCGCCGGTCCTGGTTGCGGACCGCTTCGGGGAGCTTCCGGGAGAGCGCCAGGAGGAGCGCCATCGCGTGCTCGGCTACCGCCGCGGCGTTGACGCCGGCGGCACTCGCCAGACGCACCCCCCGGGCCCGAAGAGCCTCCTTGCCGTACTGGTCGGTGCCGGCGCTGATCGACTGCACGAAGGCCAGACGCGGTGCCTTCTCGAGCAGATCGTCGCGCCAGAGCCCCGAGATCACGAGCACCTCGACCTCGCCGATCGCGGTCTCGAGCGCCGCCCGATCGCGCACCTCGAGGAAGCGGAGGGGCAGCCCGCGCGCCCGGGCCCGATCGCCGAGCCGGTAGGCGGCGTGCGCGAAGCAGACGAGCGGATCGGCGGACAGCATGGCGGGGGCGGACCTCCACGGAGCCTCGGCCGAGCCATGCCGCGCCGGTGCGGCGCCGGCAACCCGCCCTCGGCTCGAAGCAGGGGCGCGGAAGCGGTAATGCGCCACGAGCCACTCGCTGCCGCCGCGAAAACCGAACAGCTCGGCGCAGGCCATGAAGAAGATCCGCCAGCGCCGGAACCCGAGACGCGCCGCCTTCGCCCCGTAGATCTCGGCGAAGAGCGGCAGGAGCTCGCCGCGCGCCGCGTCCTGGCGAGAGAGCCAGGCCTCGAGCGTCTTCTGGTAATGCGTACCGTCGACCGTCCACTGCCCGTCGAGCTCCAGGAGACCCCGAGCCGCCTCGGGCAGAAGATCGAGCGAGGGCATGATGCCGCCCGTGAAGAAGTGCCGCGCCATCCAGGTCGCCGGTCCCTCGTCCTCGAAGGGATAGGCGAAGCGGCGATGGGCGAAGAGGTGGACGAAGAGCGTGCCTTCCGGCACGAGCCAGCGGCCGATCCGCCGGAGCAGCTCGCGATGGTTGCGCACGTGCTCGAACATCTCGACCGAAACCACCCGCTCGAAGCGGGCCTCGGTGTCGAAGAGCCCGACATCGGCGGTCGCCACCTCGAGGTTCGCGAGGCCGCGCTCGGCCGCCCGTGCCTCGATGAAGGCCCGCTGGCTCGCCGAATTGGAGAGTGCCGTGATCCGCGCCCTCGGGAAACGCTCGGCCAGGTGGAGGCAGAGCGAGCCCCATCCGCACCCCAGTTCGAGAATTCGCTCGCCGTCTCGAACCTCGGCCCGCTCGAAGGTGAGATCGAGCATCGCCTGCTCCGCCTCGGCGAGCCCGCGCACGCCCTCGGACCAGAGGCAAGCGCTGTATTTGAGCCGGGGACCCAGCACCCGCTCGAAAAAGGCGGCGGGCAGTTCGTAATGCTGGGCGTTGGCCGCCTCGGGGTGGAGGGTCACGGGGCCGGCCGCGAGCTCCGCCCGCCAGCGCGCCCGCTCGGCCGCCTGCCGTTCCTCCTCCTCGAGCCTTCGCGCGAGCATCCGGCGGATGCCGAGGCGGATCACCGAATCGGGCAACAAGCCGCTCTCGGCGAGCTCGATCGCGCTCTTCACCGGCGCTTCTCCGCGGGCGGCCAGGGCACGAACATCGAGACGCTCTCCCGATAGTCGCGATAGTCCGGGCGCGAGGCGGCGGCCTGCTGCTCGGTGTAGGGAATGCCCGTGCCTTTGAGCAGCGTGGCGAGGATCAGCGCCGGGCCGAGGAGTGCCACGGCCACCGCCCAGGGCTCGCCCCAGGCGAGCAGCGGGTAGGCGAACCAGTGCAGCCACTCGAAGAAATAGTTCGGATGGCGGGACCAACCCCAGAGCCCGACCCGGCAGGTCTTCCCCCGGTTCGCCGGGTCGGCGCGGAAGCGGGCGAGCCGGCGGTCGGCCATGGACTCGCCACCCACCGAAACGGCCCAGACCAGGACCGCGAGCACCGCCGCCGGCCCCGCCAGCGGCGTCTCGACCGAGGCCGCGACGAGGAAGGGCGATGCCAGCACCGCCGCGGCCAGCGCCTGCGCCTGGAAGAACACGAAGAAGAGGGGCTGGGCGCGCTCGCGCCAATGCGCTCGCAGCCTTTGGTAGCGGCCGTCCTCGGGCTTGCCGATCACCCGGTCGGTCGCGATGTACCAGGCGAGCCGGCCGGCCCAGACCCCGCCGAGCGCGCCCACGAGCAGCCGGCGAAGCGCATCGCCCTCGGCCCAGAACGCGCACCAGAGCGCGAAAAAGCCCATCGCCACCGACCAGCAGACATCGACGATCCCGGCATCGCGATGCCGGCGCTGCCGGTCCCAGGCCCAGACCATGGCGAGGGCCACGATCGCCCAGCCCGAGAGCAGGATCAGCAAGCCGCTCAGCGGACCTTCCCCGAAGCGAAGCCGTCCAGCCGACGGGCGACGGCGAGAAGAGCCGGTGTCGCGACCGCGTTGGCCGCCGCCACGGCCAGATGCGTCGCTCCGGTGGGCTCGAGGATCTTCGCCGCTCCGAGCTCACCATCCGCCCAATAGGCGAGGGGACCACCGACCGCACCGAGCACCGCCGCGAGCCGCGGCCGCTCGCGCAACCAGCGCAGGCTCACGTCGAGGGTGGAGGCGAACGGCGCCCGGAGGCAGACCATCCAGCAGGGCCCCGGGCCCTCGACCAGCACACCCTGCGCGAAAGCGATCCGTTCGGCACGGATCGGCGAGGTGTCGAGAGCGAGACCCGTGAGCGCCCCGCCGATCAGCAGGAGCGCATCGCCGCGCCGGTTCGCGACGGTCGCGAAATGCCAGCCGAGCACCGGCAGGGCGACGAGCGGCCCCTGCCGGGGCAGGCCGTGGGCTGCTTCGAGCACGCAGGCGAACCGGCCGAGCCGGAAGCCCGCGAGATCGATCAGAAGTGCGCGGGCGGAGGGAGCCTCGGCCACAGGAGCGGCGGGCTTCACGACCGAGGTCTCGCGCCCGGCGCGCGCGAACATGCACGGATCGGCCCGGGCCGAAGCTGCGGAGCAGGACCGCCCCGGCCCCGGAGGCCGATCCCGCTTCCGGTACGCCGGTTCCGGCCGGCCGGATCAGCCCGCCGCGCGTCGGGCTCAGGCGGCGGCCACCGCGTAGAGGTCGGGGTCGTAGACGAAGCCCGCCGCCTCGAGCTCGGCCAGGAGCCGCTCGCCCTCGGCCGGGTCGAGCTCGACGAGCGGCGGCCGCACGAGCCGCCAGATCTCGTCGTGCCGGCCATCGGCGATCACGTGCTTGATGGCCGGAATCAGCGGCCGGCGCTGGAGCGCCTCGCGCACCGCCGCCACCTTCTTCATGCCCGCTTCGGCGGCGGCGAGATCGCCGCGCTCGAAGGCGTCGTAGACCGCCCGACTCGCGGCACCGTTCAGGTTGGCGGCGGCCGAGAAAGTGCCCGCCCCACCGGCCTTCAGCACGTCCAGGAGATGCTGGTCGGCGCCCGCGAACACGGCGAGCCCCGGAAAGGCACGGATCAGGCCGAGCGTGTGGCCGAGGTCGCCCGAGCTGTCCTTGATCCCCTTGATCGTCGAAGGATAGCGGACGATCAGCCGCTCGATCACGGCATGCGGTATCGGCACGCCGGAAACTTGCGGGAAATGGTAGAAGAGGAGCTCGAACCGCGGGTCGGCCACCGCCTCGATCACCTCGGCATAGGCGCGCACCAGCCCCTCCTCGGGCACGTTCTTGTAGAAGAAGGGCGGCAGCATCAGCATCCGCGCGACGCCGAGCCCGAGTGCGTGGCGGGCGAGTGCCACCGTGTCGGCCCGGGCGCAGCAGCCGATGCCGAGGATCATCCGCTCCGCCGGCAAGCCCGCGGCGAGGAAGGCCTCGAGCGCCCGCTGCCGCTCGGCCACCGAGAAGGCCTGGGTCTCGCTCGTCGTGCCGAACACGCCGAGCCCGTGGCAGCCGTGCCGCAAGAGCCAGCGGGCGTGGCGGGTGTAGCGCTCGATGCCGATCTCGCCCTGCGGGTCGACCGGGGTCACCACCGCCGCCCAGATGCCGCGCAGCCTCGGATCGTCCATCGCACCCTCCACCCCTCTTCCGGTCCCAGCCTAGCTCGGCCCGTGGGGCGGCGCAGCCGGTCCGCGCGCGGTGCGGCGTTGCGACCCTGCCGCGGCTCGATCGGAACCGTTACGAAGACCCGCGGTCCCGTGGAGCCCGCCCCTTGGCCTCGAGCCCGATCGCGTCCTTGACCCCGCACCGGCTGGCACTCCTTGCGGCCCTCTCGGGCCTTCTGGGCGGTGCGCTCGCCTGGCTGCTCGACCGGCCGGAGCTCGCGCACGGGATCTGGGCCGCCGGCATCGTGCCGGTCCTGGCCTTCCTGCTGGTCGAGATCGCCCGCCACCTGGCACGCGGCGAGACCGGGGTCGACCTGATCGCGGCCCTCGCCATGGTCGGTGCCCTCGCCCTCGGCGAGCATCTGGCCGGCTGTGTCGTGGCGCTCATGGTGACCGGCGGCAACGTGCTCGAAGAGCTCGCCGAGCGGCGTGCGACCCGCGAACTCACGGCCCTGCTCGCCGGTGTGCCGCGCACCGCCCAGCGCGAGCGCGACGGCGGCCTCGAGGAGGTGCCGGTCGAGACGGTCCGGCCGGGCGACCGGCTGCTCGTCCCGCAGGGCCGGCCGGTACCGGTCGACGGTGTGCTCCTGGGCGAGCCCGCGCTGCTCGACGAATCGGCGCTCACGGGCGAGCCCCTGCCGGTCCGCCGGCTGCCGGGGGAGAGGTTGCGCAGCGGTGCCCTCAACGCCGGGCCGCCGCTCCGTCTCGAGGCGCGCGCCACGGCCGACCGCAGCACCTACGCCGCGATCGTCCGGCTGGTCGAGACGGCGCGGGCGAGCAAGGCGCCCCTCGTCCGCCTGGCCGATCGCTGGGCGCTCGTCTTCCTACCGGCGACCCTCGCCACCGCCGGGCTCGCCTGGCTCCTCTCGGGCGACCCGGTCCGGGCCCTCGCCGTGCTCGTCGTGGCCACTCCCTGCCCTTTGATCCTGGCCGCCCCGGTGGCGATCGTCGCCGGCATCTCGGCCGCCGCCCGGCGCGGCGTGCTCTTCAAGACCGGCGGTGCCCTCGAGACGCTCGCCCGCGCCACGACCCTGGTGCTCGACAAGACCGGCACGCTCACCACCGGCCGCGCCCGGCTGGTCGGCGTCGAGAGCTGCGGCAGCCTGACCGCCGAGGAGGTCCTGGCCTTCGCGGCCGCGCTCGACCAGGCCTCGGCCCATCCGCTCGCCGAGGCGATCGTCGCCGCGGCGCGAGAGCGCGGCCTCGGCCTGCCGCTGCCGGAATCGGTGCGCGAGGAACCGGGCGAGGGCATCGAGGGCACGGTGGCCGGCCGTCGGGTCCGGCTCGGCCGGCTCGCCCATGTCGACGGCAGCGGCCTGTTCGGCGCCTGGGCCGAGCGGACCGTGCGGCGGGCCGAGCGGGACGGGGCGGCACCGGTCTTCGTCTCGGTCGACGGCACGCTCGCCGGTGCGCTCTTGATGGCCGACGCGATCCGCCCCGAAGCACCACGGGCGCTCCGTGCACTGCGCGCCGCCGGCATCCGCCGAACCGTCATGCTGAGCGGCGATCGGGCCGAGGTCGCGGAAGCGATCGGGACCGCCCTCGGCTTCGACGACGTACTGGCCGACCGCTCACCGGCCGACAAGGTCGACGCGGTCCGCGCCGAGCGGGCCGAGGGCGTGGTCGTGATGGTGGGCGACGGCGTCAACGACGCCCCGGCGCTGGCCGCCGCTCAGGTCGGGGTCGCGATGGGCGCGCGCGGCACCGCCGCCGCCGCCGAGGCGGCCGACGTCGTCCTCCTCGTCGACCGGCTCGACCGGCTGGTCGACGCCCTCCTGATCGCCCGCCGGGCCCGCGCGATCGCACTCCAGTCCGTGCTCGCCGGCATGGCGCTCTCGGGCCTCGGCATGCTGGCCGCGGCGCTCGGGCACCTGCCCCCGCTCGCGGGGGCGCTTCTGCAGGAGGGGATCGACGTCGCGGTGATCCTGAACGCGCTCAGGGCGGTGCGCGCCGATGCCGGGCTCGCCGCGGCCGGGCCGGGGCTGCCGGTCGAGCGGGTCCGTGCCCTCGAGGCCGATCACGCGGCGATGCGGCCCCTGATCCAGCGGATCCGCGCGCTCGCCGACCGGCTCGGGAGTGGCGACGGGCCGGCGCTCCGGGACGAGCTCGCTTCGGTCGAAGCGGCCTTGCGCGAGCGGGTCCTGCCGCACGAGCGGGCCGACGAGCGCGAGCTGCACCCGGCGATCGCCCGCATGCTCGGCGGCCGCGACCCGATGGCACCGATCAGCCGCACCCATCGCGAGATCGCGCACCTCGTCCGTCGGCTCGGCCGCCTCCTGGCCGAGGTCCCGCCCGAAGGTCCGCTGAGCGAGGACCTGCCCGAGCTCCGCCGCACCCTCTACGCACTCGAGGCGATCCTGGGCCTGCACTTCGCCCAGGAGGAGGAGATCTACGAGAGCGTCGCGGCGGAGGCCGGGCGCCGCTCGGCCACCCTCAAGGCGTGAGCACGATCCGCCCGGTCACCCGGCCGGTGGCGAGATCGGCCATCGCCGCGTTGACCCGCTCGAGCGGCACCCTGGTCACCGGCAGGGGCTTCAAGCGCCCCTCGCGGGCGTGGCGGACCACCTCCTGGAGATCCTCGAGCGTGCCGACATAGGAGCCGCGCACGGTCAGCACCCGCAGGGGGAAGAGCGGCAAAGGATAGACGAGCCGGTCGCCGTAGAGCCCGACCACGACGAGCGTGCCGCCCTTGGGCCTGAGCGCATCGATCGCGAAGCGGGCGGTCTCCGGCCGGCCGACGAAGTCGATCGCCGCATCCGCCCCGCCGCCCGAGAAATCCTTGACCGCCTGCACGGCGAGCCTCGGATCGGCATTGTCGACCACCTGGTCTGCACCGGCCGACAGCGCCGCCTCGCGCTTCTTCGGATCGGGCTCGGCGACCACGAGCCGGCCCGGCACGACCGCACGCGCCATCTGCAGGGCCTGCAGGCCGACCCCGCCGCAGCCAACGAGCAGGAGCGTCTGGTCGTCGCGCACGAGGCCGGTCTTCTTGAGGGCCGAGAGCGCCGTCACGCCCGAGCAGGCGTAGGTGCAGGCGACCGCCGGGTCGAGCCCGTCGTAATCGACGAGATAGCGCGCGTCCGGCACGAGCACGTGGGTGCTGTAGCCGCCGTCGCGCCAGGTGCCGACCACCCGCGGCTTGGTGCACAGGAGCTCCTCGCCGCGCCGGCAGTCGGTGCAGGTTCCGCAGCCGATCCAGGGATAGACGATCCGCCGGTCGCCCGGTCGCACCTCGTGCACCTCGGGCCCGACCGCCACCACCTCGCCCAAGACCTCGTGGCCGAGCGTGAAGGGGAGCCGCAGCCCGCGGGTCGTGATGTCGAGCCGCTCGCCGCCGCCGAGGTCGAAATAGCCCTGCCAGAGATGCAGGTCGGAATGGCAGATGCCGCTCGTCAGCACGCGCAGGACGACCTGCCGGCCTTCGGGCTTCGGGTCGGGATAGTCGCGCGGCTCGAGCGGTGCGCCCCAGCGGATGATCTGCCAGCTCCGCATCTCCCTCTCCCCCTGCCTCGAGGACCGGCCGCTCGGTACCGGCCGCCCCGAGGCTCGCTCGGGACCGGCGCGGCCCGAGCCGGACCGTACCGGCTCAGCTCGGCCGGTAGAAGACGTTCTGCCCGATCACGGCGCTGCGGCGAAGCGTGCGCGTGTAGGCGGGGGGCTTGCGCGATCGCGCGTGCATGAAGAGGGCGCCCCTGGTCGGATCGGGGGGCGGGGCGGCCGAGAGGAGCTCGCGGGCGACCGCGAGCGCCCGGGCGAAGCGGATCGGATCGCGCGGCCGGTCGTCCGCCGCGTCGCAGGTCCAAGAGAAAGCGCAGCCGTTGCCGTTGGCGTCGAACACCACCTCGACGAGGGTTTCCGGGAAACCGGGATGGCGCAGCCGGTTGAGCGTGAGCCAGCCGACCGCGAGCATGCCGCGTCGGCCCTCGCCTCCGGCCTCGTGGTAGATGTTCAGGGCGAGCGCCCAGAGATCGTGATCCAACCGGTCGGTGGGCAATGGGCCCTGGTCGAACCCGTCCCGGTCCGGCCCGGCCGCTCCCGCGGCCTCCGAGAGCGCGAGCGCCGCCACGAGCGCGCCCGCGACGAGCACTCGTCGCGGCATGCTCCGGATCCCCCCTGGCGAACCCCTCGAGGCGGCCTCCCCGCCGCCTCGGCTCCAGGTCTGTCGGCCCGCGGGCGATCGCGCAAGCCCCCGCTCGGCCGATCTCGCCTCCCGACCCGAGCGGCCGCAGCGGCCGGCACCGGTGCTTTCGACCGGAAGGGCGACGGGCCGGGAGCCTCCCCGGC
>DAIOUO010000135.1:0-8823 GCA_036759485.1 Geminicoccaceae bacterium
GCTGCGGCAGGGCCGGACGCTGCACCACGACGTCCAAGGCCGGTTCGGGGCCGGTGCCGTGGTGCTGCGGGCGGCCCCGCCGGGCACCGGCATCATCGCCGGCGGCCCGATGCGGGCGGTGTTCGAAGCCCTCGGGATCGGCGACGTCGTGGCCAAGTCGCTGGGCTCGAGCAACCCGCACAACATGGTCAAGGCGACCTTCGCGGCCCTCCAGCAGGTCTGCTCGCCGCGTACGATCGCCGCCAAACGCGGCAAGAAGGTGAGCGATCTCGTCGGCCGGCGCGAGGGCGTCGAAGGGGCGCGGGCCGAGTGAGATCGCCCGGGAGCACGCCGATGGCCAACGCCAAGCTCAAGATCACCCAGATCGGCAGCCCGATCGGCCGGCCGGCCGACCAGCGGGCGACGCTGATCTGCCTGGGTCTCAACAAACTGCACCGCACGCGGATCGTCGAGGACACGCCGGCGAATCGCGGGCGGATCGCCAAGGTCCGCCACCTGCTCCGCGTGGAGCCGGTCGAGACGGCCTGAGGGAGCGAGGATGAAGCTCAACGAGCTCCACGACAATCCGGGCGCCCGCTCGGCGAGGAAGCGGCTCGGCCGCGGCATCGGTTCGGGCCTCGGCAAGACCGCGGGCAAGGGCCACAAGGGTGCCAAGGCGCGCACGAGCAACCCCAAGCCGCCCTGGTTCGAGGGCGGCCAGATGCCGGTCTACCGCCGGTTGCCGAAGCGCGGCTTCAAGAACCCGACGCGCGGCGAGTTCGTGGTGCTCAACCTCGACACGCTGCAGGCGGCCGTCGAAGCCGGCAAGATCGCGGCGGGCGCGCGACTCGATGCGGCCGCCCTGGTCGAGGCCGGGGTGCTGCGGCGGGCGCGCGACGGCGTGCGCCTCCTGGCGCGCGGCGAGCTCGCGGTGCCGCTGACGCTCGAGGTCGCGCACGCCTCGAAGAAGGCGATCGAGGCGGTCGAGCGGGTGGGTGGCAAGGTGGTGCTGCCGGCGGCGGCCCAAGCCGCGGGCGGCTGAGAGGAACGGCGATGGCCTCGGCGGCCGAGCAGCTCGCGAGTGCGATCAATTTCGGGGCCTTCGCCAAGGCCACCGAGCTCAAGAAGCGCATCTGGTTCACGCTCGGCTGTCTCGTCGTCTATCGCCTCGGCACCTACGTGCCGCTGCCGGGCATCGACCCGGCGATCATGGCGCAGATCTTCGCCCAGCAGCGGGGCGGCATCCTCGGCATGTTCAACATGTTCGCGGGTGGCGCCCTCGAACGGATGTCGATCTTCGCCCTCGGTATTCTGCCCTACATCTCGGCCTCGATCATCCTGCAATTGATGACCGCGGTGTCGCCCACCCTCGAGCAGCTCAAGAAGGAGGGCGAGACCGGGCGCAAGAAGATCAACCAGTACACCCGCTACCTGACCGTGGTGCTGGCCGCCTTCCAGGCCTGGGGCATGGCGATCGGTCTCGAGGCGACCTCGGGCCCCAACGGCTCGGCGGTGATCGACCCGGGCTGGTTCTTCCGCATCACGACGGTGATCACGATCGTGGGCGGCACCGTTTTCTTGATGTGGCTCGGTGAGCAGATCACCGCGCGGGGTATCGGCAACGGTATCTCACTGATCATCTTCGTGGGCATCATCGCGGCGCTGCCCTCCGCGCTCGCGGCCTTGCTCGAGCTCGGCCGTACCGGCGCCATGTCCACGCTCTTCATCCTGTTGCTGTTCGTGCTCGCCGCGGCGGTGATCACGTTCATCGTCTTCGTCGAGCGGGCGCAGCGGCGGCTGATCGTCCAGTATCCCAAGCGGATGGTGGGCGGGAACCGGATCTTCGGCGGGGAGAGCTCGCATCTGCCCTTGAAGCTCAACACCTCGGGCGTCATCCCGGCGATCTTCGCGAGCTCGCTCCTGCTCCTGCCCGCGACGATCGGCAGCTTCACCGGCCAGGGCGGGCCCGAATGGCTGATCGTGATCACGAGCGCGCTCGGCTACGGCCGGCCGCTGCACATCGCGATCTACGTCGGGCTGATCGTGTTCTTCGCCTTCTTCTACACCTCGATCGTCTTCAATCCGCAAGAGACGGCCGAGAACCTCAAGAAGCACGGCGGCTTCATCCCCGGCATCCGGCCCGGCCAGCGCACGGCCGAATATCTCGACTATGTGCTGACCCGGCTCACCGCGGTGGGTGCCCTCTATCTCGCCGCGGTCTGCGTCCTGCCCGAGATCCTGATCTCGCAATACGCGGTGCCCTTCTATTTCGGCGGCACCTCGCTCCTGATCGTGGTCTCGGTGACGATGGACACGGTGGGGCAGATCCAGTCGCACCTGATCGCCCACCAGTACGAGGGGCTGATCAAGAAGGCGCGGCTGCGGGGGAGGAGAGGATGAGGCTCGTACTCCTGGGTCCGCCGGGTGCGGGCAAAGGGACCCAGGCGAAGTGGCTCGTCGAGCGCTACGGGATCCCGCAGCTTTCGACCGGCGACATGCTGCGCGAGGCGGTCGCGCGGGGCACCGAGGTCGGACGCCGGGCGAAGGCGGTGATGGAGCGGGGCGAGCTCGTCTCCGATGCGATCATCAACGCCATCGTCGCCGAGCGGATCGGCCGGGCCGACTGCGCGAGAGGCTTCGTGCTCGACGGCTTCCCGCGAACGATCGCCCAGGCGGAAGCCCTGGATTCGATGCTCGCGGCGCGCGGCGAGAAGCTCGACGCGGTGATCGAGATCCGGGTCGAGCGCGAGGCCCTGGTCGAACGGATCGCCGGGCGCTTCGCCTGTGCCAAATGCGGCGCCGGCTATCACGACCGGTTCAAGCGGCCGAAGGTCGAAGGGGTATGCGACCTGTGCGGCGGCACCGAGTTCGTCCGCCGCAAGGACGACAATGCGGAGGCGGTGCGCACCCGCCTCGAGGCCTACGAGGCTCAGACCGCACCCCTGCTCCCCTATTATCGCGAGCGAGGGCTGTTGCGGACCGTGGACGGCATGCTGCCGATCGCGGAAGTGACCGCGGCGATCGGTCGCGTGCTCGAGGGGATCGGCGGTTGACGAGCGCCCGTCGGCCCCTATACTCCGTGCGCTTTTCGGGCGCGACGCCGGAAGGGACGGTCGCGCGCGTCGCTCGTTCGATCGTTCCCAGGAGATCCTGAGGTGGCCCGCATCGCCGGCGTCAACATCCCGAGCCAAAAGCCGATCTGGGTCGCGCTGACCTACATCTACGGGATCGGCCCGAGCAACTCGAAGGTGATCCTCGACCGCTGCGGTATCGCCCATCAGCGGCGCACCCACGAGCTCACCGATGCCGAGCTCGCCCGCATCCGCGAGGTCATCGACCGCGAATACAAGGTCGAGGGCGATCTCCGTCGCGAGGTCGCGATGAACATCAAACGGTTGATGGACCTCGGCTGCTATCGCGGCCTCCGGCATCGCCGGGGCCTGCCCGTGCGCGGTCAGCGCACCCACACCAACGCGCGCACGCGCAAAGGGCCCGCCCGGCCGATCGCGGGCAAGAAGAAGGCGACCAAGAAGTAAGCCATGGCGACCGAGAGCACCGGCCGCGTTCGCCGCCGCGAACGCAAGAACATCACCTCGGGCGTGGCGCACGTCGCCGCGACCTTCAACAACACGATGATCACGATCACCGACGCGCAGGGCAACGCCATCGCTTGGGCGTCGGCCGGCTCGCAGGGCTTCAAGGGCTCGCGGAAGTCGACCCCGTTCGCCGCCCAGGTGGCGGCCGAGGCGGCCGGCCGCAAGGCGATGGAGCACGGCATGCGGACCCTGGAAGTGCAGGTGCGCGGGCCCGGCTCCGGCCGGGAATCGGCGCTGCGTGCCTTGCAGGCGGTCGGCTTCACCATCACATCCATCCGCGACGTCACGCCGATCCCGCACAATGGCTGTCGGCCGCGCAAGCGCCGCCGAGTCTGAGCCGTCGGTGTCGACCCTTCGCGCAACCCGCCCCGGGCCGGCCGACCGGTCCGCGGGCCCGGACCCATTGGGCATGGCAGCCGTGCAGACCCGAACCAATCCGCTGATCCAGAGGAACTGGCAGGAGCTGATCAAGCCCCAGAAGCTCGATGTTCAGCACGGGCGGCGGCCGGATCGCGAGGCGATCATCGTCGTCGAGCCGCTCGAGCGCGGATTCGGCATCACGCTCGGCAACGCACTCCGGCGCGTCCTCTTGTCTTCGCTGCAGGGCTCGGCGGTCACCGCCATCCACATCGACGGCGTGCTGCACGAGTTCTCGACGATCCCGGGCGTGCGCGAGGACGTCACCGACATCGTCCTCAACCTCAAGCAGCTCGGGTTGCGGCTGCACAGCGAGGGGCCGAAGCGCTTCCATCTGCGGGTCGAGGGGCCGAAGGTCGTCACCGCCGGCATGATCGAGGCCGGCCACGACCTCGAGATCATGGATCCCGACCACGTCATCTGCCACGTCGACCAGGGCGGCAAGCTCTCGATGGAGCTCACCGTCAACACCGGCAAGGGCTACGTCCCGGCGCACCTCAACAAGAGCGAGGACGCGCCGATCGGACTGATCGCCATCGACGCGATCTACAGCCCGGTTCGCAAGGTGGCCTATCGGGTCGACAATGCCCGGGTCGGCCAGCAGACCGACTACGACAAGCTGATCATGCAGGTCGAGACCGACGGGTCGGTGGCGCCCGAGGACGCGGTCGCCTACGCCGCGCGGATCCTGCAGGACCAGCTCCAGCTCTTCATCAACTTCGAGGAGCCGCACCTCGCGATGCCGAGCGAGCGGCGGCCGGAGCTGCCCTTCAATCCGAACCTCTTGCGCAAGGTGGACGAGCTCGAGCTCTCGGTCCGCTCGGCGAACTGCCTCAAGAACGACAACATCGTCTACATCGGCGATCTCGTGCAGAAGACCGAGGCCGAGATGCTGCGGACGCCGAACTTCGGCCGCAAGTCCTTGAACGAAATCAAGGAGGTGCTGGCCCAGATGGGGCTCCATCTGGGCATGGAGGTGCCGGGCTGGCCGCCGGAGAACATCGAGGAGCTGGCCCGCAAGGTCGAGGAGCCGTTCTGAGCCGGCTCGGGCGGGAAGCCGCCCTCGAGGGACTCTGAGCACGGGGAAGCGAGACGATGCGGCACAGGAAGCACGGCCGGCGGCTGAGCCGGACCACCGAGCATCGCAAGGCGCTCTTGGCCAACCTGGCGCAGGCGCTGGTCAAACACGAGCAGATCACGACCACCCTGCCCAAGGCCAAGGAGCTGCGGCCGGTGGTCGAGAAGCTCATCACCCTCGGCAAGCGGGGCGATCTGCACGCCCGCCGGCTCCTGATCGCGCGGACCCGCTCCGAGGCCACCGCCGCCAAGATCATCGAGGTGCTCGGCCCGCGCTACAAGGAGCGGCCGGGCGGCTATTGCCGCATCCTCAAGGCCGGCTACCGCCAGGGCGACGATGCGCCGATCGCGGTGATCGAGCTCGTCGACCGCGACGTCTCGGCCAAGGGCAGGGACTCGGGCCCGCGGCCGCAGGCGAGCGGCGAAGCGGAGCCGGCCCAGGCGGCCTGAGGCGGGGCGGCCCCGTGCGCCGCCCGATCGTTCTCCGGCTGGCGAGCGCGCTCGCCCTCGGCTTCGCGCTCTTGGCGGGCTGCGCCACGGGCGATGCGCAGCCGGTCGAGCGGGTCGTGCCGAGCGACGTCGCGACCGCCCGGCTGTCCTTCGCGCCGGTGGTCCGCAAGGTGGCCCCGGCGGTCGTCAGCATCACCAGCCGCAAGGTCACGATCGAGCGCGGCCCGCTCTTCGCCGATCCCTTCTTCGACTTCTTCTTCCGCGACTTCGGCGGCCTCGGCCGACAGCGGCCGCGGGTCGAGACTTCGCTCGGCTCGGGCGTCATCCTGCGGCCCGACGGCCTCGTCGTGACCAACCACCACGTCGTCGAGGGGGCGGAGGAGATCGAGGTCGTGCTCGCCGACCGGCGGACCTTCGCCGCCCGACCGGTCGGTTCCGACCGCTCGAGCGATCTGGCCTTCCTGCGACTGGACACCCGCGGCGAGCGGCTGCCCACCCTCCCCCTCGGCGATTCCGACGCCATCGAGGTGGGCGATCTCGTCCTCGCGATCGGCAACCCCTTCGGCATCGGCCAGACCGTCACCTCGGGCATCGTCTCGGCCAAGAGCCGCACGCACCCCTCGCTCGAGAAGGACGTCTCCTTCATCCAGACCGACGCCGCCATCAACCCCGGCAATTCGGGTGGTGCGCTGGTCACCCTCGACGGCCGGTTGATCGGGATCAACACCGCGATCTTCACCCGCTCGGGCGGCTCGATCGGCATCGGCTTCGCGGTCCCCGCCAACCTCGTGGCCGCCCGCCTCGCCGCCCTCGAAGGCGGCAAGGGCGAGCTCGTCCGGCCTTGGCTCGGCGCCGAGCTGCAACCGGTGGACAACGAGGTCGCCAAGGGTCTCGGGCTCGACCGGCCGCGCGGTGTGGTGGTCCGTCGGGTGATCGCCGATTCGCCCGCCGCCCGCGCCGGCCTCCAGCCCGGCGACGTGGTCCTGAGTGTCGACGGGGTGCCGGTCGACGACCCGCCGAGCCTCGGCTATCGTCTCTCCTTGAAGCCCATGGGCGACCGGGCCCGACTGGTCGTCTGGCGACGCGGCCAGGAGCGGATCCTGGCCTTGCCGATCGAGCCGGCCGATCGGAGGCCGCGGAACGTCGCTACCCTCGAGGGCCGCCATCCGCTCGACGGGCTGGTGGTGGGCGAGCTCACGCCCGGCCTCGCCGAGGAGCTCGAGCTCGGCGATCTCGAGCGGGGCGTCGTCGTCCTGGGTGCCGAGGCGGGCCGCTTCGCCGTCCGGCTGGGCCTCAGGCGCGGCGACGTGATCGAGAGCGTCAACGGCAGGCGGGTGGGCTCGGTCCGCGAGCTCCAGGAGGCGGTGCGGCAGGGAGCTCGGGGCAGATGGCAGATCGGCGTGCGCCGCGGCGACCAGCAGCTGCTCTTGAGCGTGGGCTGAACACGACGGGCGAGCTCTTCGAGGCACCCGCCGAGGAGCGGCCGCCGCGCGACGCGCCCTTGGCCGAGCGGCTGCGGCCGACCCGTCTCGAGGACCTCTTGGGCCAGGAGAAGGCGCTCGACCCCGAGGGCCCGCTCGGCCGCATGCTCGCCCGCAAGAGGCTCGCCTCCTTGATCCTCTGGGGCCCGCCGGGCTCGGGCAAGACGACGCTCGCCCGCCTCCTCGCCAAGGCCGTGGGCGAGCCGCTCCTCTCCCTCTCCGCGGTCATGGCCGGGGTGGCCGATCTCCGAAAGGCCTTCGAGGAGGCGCGCAGGCTGCGGAACCGCGGCCGCCACCCGATCCTCTTCATCGACGAGATCCATCGCTTCAACCGCGCCCAGCAGGACGGGATGCTGCACGAGGTCGAGGACGGCACCGTCACGCTGATCGGGGCGACCACCGAAAACCCGTCCTTCGCCTTGAACGCGGCGCTCCTCTCGCGCTGCCACGTGGTGGTCCTCGAGCGGCTCTCGGAGGCGGCCCTCGCGAAACTCCTCGAGCGGGCCGAGGCGCATCTCGGCCACGCGCTGCCGCTCGACCCGGTGGCCCGGGCCAGGCTCTGCGAGCTCGCCGACGGCGACGCGCGCTATCTCTTGAACATGGTCGAGGCGATCGGCGATCTGCCGCCCGAGCCCACCCTCGGGGTCGAAGCCCTGGGCGAAGTGCTGCAGCGGCGGCTGCCGATCTACGACAGGCAGCAGGAGGCGCACTACAACCTGATCAGCGCGCTCCACAAATCGGTGCGCGGCTCGGATCCCGACGCCGCCCTCTACTGGCTCTGCCGGATGCTCGCGGGTGGCGAGGACCCGCGCTATCTGGGCCGGCGCCTCGTGCGGATGGCGAGCGAGGACGTGGGCCTCGCCGACCCGTCCGCGCTCGGCCTCGCGCTCGCCGCCGCGGAGGCCTACGAGCGGCTCGGCAGCCCCGAGGGCGAGCTCGCCCTCGCCCAGGCGGTCGTCCATCTGGCCCTCGCTCCCAAGTCGAACGCGGTCTACCGAGCCTATGGTGCGGCGATGCGCGCCGCCCGCGAGCACGGCTCGCTGCCCCCGCCTCTGCACATCCTGAACGCGCCCACGGCGCTGATGCGTCGCCTGGGCTACGGCAGCGGCTACACTTACGACCACGACGCGCCCGACCGCTTCTCGGGCCAGAACTACTTCCCGGACGGCATGGCCCGCGAGCGCTATTACGAGCCGACCGGGGAGGGGTACGAGGCGCGCCTCCAAGAGCGACTCGCCGAGCTCGACCGGCTGCGCGCACAGCGGGCACGCGGAGAAGGGTCGTGAGCGGGGTCGAGGAGCGCACCGTGGCTCCCGAGGAGGCCGGCTGGCGGCTCGATCGTTGGGTCAAGACGCATTTCCCGGGCCTGCCCTTCGCGCGGTTGCAGAAACTGTTGCGTACCGGCCAGTTCCGGGTCGACGGCCGGCGCCCCGAGGCCAGTCAGCGGCTCCTCGCGGGCCAGCGGGTGCGGATCCCGCCACTGCCCGAGGGGGCCCGCGAGGCCCCGCCCGCGGCCGCCGGCCGGCGACCGCTCTCGGCCGAGGACCGGGCCTTCGTCCGCTCCCTCGTGATCTGGGAGGACGAGCGGCTGATCGCCCTGAACAAGCCGCCCGGCCTCGCCGTCCAGGGCGGGACGAGCACGACCCGCCACCTCGACGCCTTGCTCGAGGGCCTCGCCCGGGGCGGCGAGAAGCCACGGCTCGTCCACCGGCTCGACCGCGACACCTCGGGCGTGCTGGTCGTGGCGCGCACCGTCGAGGCGGCGCGCGAGCTCGGCTTCGCCTTCCAGCAACACCGTATCCGCAAACTCTACTGGGCGATCC
>DAIOUO010000136.1:0-8817 GCA_036759485.1 Geminicoccaceae bacterium
ATCCGAGCCAGCGGATCGAGCTCGTGATCCTGAGCGTCGGGAGCCTCACGGTCGCCGATCCGGCGGTGGCCGAGGATCTGCGCTGGCTGCGCAGCCATCTCGCCGAGGTGCCGGTGGTGCTGCTCGCCGACCTCGAGGACCCGGCGAGCATGGCGGCGGCCCTGCGAGCCGGTGTCCGCGGCTATCTCCCGACCAGCATCGAGCCGGATGTCGCCCGCCAGGCGCTCGCACTCGTGCTCGCCGGCGGGTCCTACGCGCCGCCCGGGCTCCTGCTCGCGGGCGAGGGCGCGCCACCGGCGGGGACGCCGGCTCCGGTCGCCGCGGCTTGCGTACGGCTCGACAAGCTCACCCCGCGCCAGCGCGAGGTCCTTGCGCTGCTCGGTCAGGGCCGCCCGAACAAGGTCATCGCCCAGCGGCTGGCCATGTGCGAGAGCACCGTCAAGGTTCACGTCCGGCAGATCATGCGCAAGCTCGGCGCATCCAACCGCACCGAGGTCGCCCTCAAGTTGCGCGAGCTCGTGGGCGCTCCGAGTTGAACCCGGTGCCGCGGCGGCGGTACGGAGCGCCGCGGCGATCCTCCGGGCCTATCAGAACAGCGGGGTGTCGAAGCGGATCGGCAGCGACACCTTCACGGCGAAATCCGGCGCTTCGTCGGTGAGGCCGATCGTTCCCTGCAAATCGAACAAGAGCCGCGGCGCGAGCACGATCGAGGCGCCGAGATTGAGGCTCGCCGAAACGAAATCCGAACCGTCGAGCTTGTCGCCGTCGAGCTCGGTCTCGTCGCCCCAGGTCGTCTCGAAGATCGCACGCACCGAGGTCGAGGGGCTGGTCGCGAGGATCGTACCGAAACTGAGCCCTACCTGCTGCCCAGGCCGCACGTCACCGTTCTCGAAACTGTACTGATAGCTGCCACCGACGACGAAGACCAACGGGTCGCTGCGTTTGAGCGCCACGAGCTCGGCCCTGAGGTCGTCGAAGCCACCCGGCAGCCCGACCCCGCCGTCCTCGCGTTCGCCCGTCGAGGTGTCCCAGGTCAACCGACCGATGAGGTCCGGGACCCAGCCCTCTTCGCGCAGGAGCGTCTTCGCGACGCCGATGCTGATGTCGCCGAGCGCGTTGCCGCTCGCCGAGCGCTGGTCGACCGGAACGAGCCCCTGCTCGCTCACCACGTCTTGGTCGACATAGTTGTAGGGGACCGAGAACTCGAGCTGGCTGTCCCAGGGGAGTCCGAGCCGTAGCCCGAGCTCGGCCTGATAGAGGTCGCGCCGAACCTTCTGGGCACCGACGCCGGTCACGACCCCGCCCGCGCCGAGGAAGAAGATCGGGCTGTCGCTCTGGGAGCGCTGCCACAGCAGGCTCGGCTCGACCTCGAGCTGGCCCGGCTCGAGGAGGAGCGCGCCCGTCGCCACCAGCACGCGCTCGAGCGCGCGCTCGGCCGCCAGCGGGTCGACCGCGAATTGGCCGGGTGCGGCCGGGCGCTCGGCGACGGCCGGGGCGGGGGGCGCCGGCGGTCGCGATGCTGCCGTCGGGGTCGGCGCCGGCGTCACGACGGTCGGTTTCGCCTCGCCCGTCTGCACAGCGCCCTTGGCGAGCTTCTCGGTCTCGGCGAGGCGCTTCTCGAGGGCATCGAGCCGGCGCCGGAGTACCGCGATCGCCTGATCGCGCTGGCGCAGCTGGCGCTGCAGCTCGGCCGCCGATGCCGCCGCCTCCTGGGCGTCCGCCGGGCCCGAGGGCAGCGTCAGGGCGAGCAGGACGGCGCTCGTCGCGAGCAATCCTCGGGTCAAGCTCGGCCAGGGCTCCAGCACGCCTCGTTCTCCCCCGTTCGGCCGGCGCGGCCGGCGCTCAGCGCAGGAACACGAAATCTTCGGGCCGGGCGGCGAGCGCACCGGGCCCCGTGGGTCCGTCCCGGCGGACGACGACGAAGCCGACCTTGCCGATGTCGGGATATTCGAGCCAGGCCCGCTCGAACGCCGACACCGTCATGGTCGTGTTCCCGAAGGCCGGGTCCGCCAGGAGCACGCGGTTGCCGAGCCGCCCGCGGAAGACCACGAAGTGATTGTAGCCTTTGACTTCGATCGGGACCACGATCGGTGCCTTGGCCTCGAGGTCGGCAAGGGTGAGGCGGCCGTAGCCGATGCCCTCGTAGCCGCGAGCGTCGACGAAACGCTTGAGGTCAAGCAAGGAGAATCCCTGACGGAGCTGCACGAGCTCGGGATTCTCGATGTATTCCTTCCGACTCATGAGCCCGAGGGCGATCTCGCGCTCGCTCACCGGATCGGCGTGTTGATGATTGAGGACGGTGGCGAGCGCGGCGGCCCCGCAGCTCAGGTCCCAGGCCTGGACCACGACCTTGTCCTGACGAATCTCGAGCAGCGACCGTACCGGCCGTCGCTCGGTCGCGCCGGCTCGGTCCGCGCCGAAAGTCAGGAGGGCCGCGATCAGCGCCGCTCGGGCGACCTCGCGGTGGAGCCGTGACGGGCTCTGGGTCATGGCGATCGTCCGACTCCCGTCCGTCCGCATGGTGGCGGATGCTAGAGGCGAAGGGACGGGTGTCAACCGCCGCGCCGGCGGCGCGGGCGGCTCGATCGGTCGCCGTGGTCGCGCCGCAGGGGGCGGCCCCCCCCCTCGGGGTATCCACCTTTTGCGCGGTTGCTTCGACGCACGCCCCGTCGCCTAATGCAACGACAGACGAACGCCTCGGCCGAATGGGACGAGACGCACAAGCCGGGATGTGTCCTTCGCGCTCCGCTGGCGTTCGGCGGCGGCGGGTCGGGACGGAAGCGGGCGACCGCTGAGACGGCGAGGAGGGAGACGATGATCAAGCGGGTGTGGATGGGCGCGCTCGGGGTATTGCTGCTGGGGGCCGCGGTCGCCGAGGCCGGCGAGCACGTCCTCGTCCTGGGCGAGGCCGAGCTCGACGCGGTCGCGGCAGGGACCGCCACCTCGGCTGCGCTCGGCTACGCGCTGGCGACCGGCAGCGTCTTCGCGAGCGCCAAGGTCCGCGGCACCTCGAACTCGTCGAACACCGGCAGAGGCTCGGTGTCCTCGACGACGACGATCGCCGAGAGCACCGGTGTCGGTACCGGCGGCCAGGGTGTGACCGGCGGCACGACGACCGGCACCGGCAATGCCGGCCGGTTCAGCACGGTGATCCCGGTGCACACGGTGACGACCTACGGCGGCTCGGGCGTCACGCTCGCCCATACCACGACCGCCGGGTTCTGAGCAGGACGCGGGCCGGTCCGGGTCGCGGCCTCTCCACCTTTCGGAGTAGGACCTCGACCGGGCTCGGCCCGAGAGACCAGAGAAAGAGTTGAGAAGAGGCGGGGGCACGCGGGCGAGGACGGGTCGGGTCGATCCACCGAAAGAGTGCTCGACAATCCGACCGAACGTTCGCGAAAGTAGGGTCGAGTGGAGTCGTCGGCTCGGGGCCTACGGGTCCGGCCGGCGACGCGGAGGAGACGATGAGGGTGCAGCAGGGACTGATCCGCGGACTCGCCACGGCCTTCGCCCTCTGGGCGGGTGCCGCGATCGCCGGAGAGCCGATCCGGCTCGAGGCGTCGCAACTCGATGGCGTGACCGCGGGTGCGGGCGGGTTCGCCTACTTCTTCGGTGCCGGGACGGCGAGCTTCAACGGGGCTGGCAGCTCGACCATCGAGGGAGAAGGCAACGCCACTTACAACGAGGAAATCACCTATACCCCGAGCAGCGGAGTCAAGTTCAAACGCAACGCCAGCGGTACCTACAAGGGCTCGTCGAAGGCACAGGCCAACGGCGGGACCGCCTCGGCGACGCTGGCCGCGGGTTCGGGCGTGGTGCTCAACTGACAAGCCCCGTCCGGGCGACCGGGCGGGCGGACGAGGTTGACGACCACCGGTGGCGGGCGAGCCGTTCGGGCTCCGATCGGTGGCGCAACGTGGGCGGATGAAGGAGGAAACGAGGATGCTCAAGGGTACGCTTCTCGCGACGGCCGCCGGCCTGGCGCTGGCCTCGACCGTCTCCGCGGCCGAGCCGACCCGGCTCACCGCCGACCAGATGGACGAGGTGACGGCCGGGCTCTCGCTGGCTCTCGCTGCGTTCCTGACCGCGACCGCGGCCGCCTCGACGAGCTCGCAGAACGAGTCGGTGAGCCAGGAGTCGAGCGGCAGCGCCTCGACCGAGGACAATGCGACGATCACCAGCAGCAGCACGACGCTGTCGGCCAAGCGCAACGTCTCGGCCAAGAAGAAGGTGACGCAGAGCTCCACGGCCTGCTCGGGCTGCCAGAGCGCGGGGCTGACGATCGGCGTCGCCGGCACGCTCGTCACGCCCTGAGGCGGCGAGCAGATACGGAAGGAAGGGGTCCCGCAGCGGCGGGACCCCCTGCTCGCTCCGGAATGGTCGATCGACTCGAGGGAGACGGTGAGCCTCGGGGGAAGTCAGAACGACGGTTCGGCGCCTCACGGCGCGAACAGAGAGGTTGACGCTCGCCGGGAGCAGGGCATCACGGGGGTGCTCGTCCGGCAGCGCAACACGGAGAAGAGGAGGAAACGTTGATGCTCAAGGGTACGCTTCTCGCGACGGCTGCCGGCCTGGCGCTGGCCTCGACCGTCTCCGCGGCCGAGCCGACCCGGCTCACCGCCGACCAGATGGACGAGGTGACGGCCGGGCTCTCGCTGGCTCTCGCTGCGTTCCTGACCGCGACCGCGGCCGCCTCGACGAGCTCGCAGAACGAGTCGGTGAGCCAGGAGTCGAGCGGCAGCGCCTCGACCGAGGACAATGCGACGATCACCAGCAGCAGCACGACGCTGTCGGCCAAGCGCAACGTCTCGGCCAAGAAGAAGGTGACGCAGAGCTCCACGGCCTGCTCGGGCTGCCAGAGCGCGGGGCTGACGATCGGCGTCGCCGGCACGCTCACCACGCCCTGAGGCGGGACAGCGAAGAGTCGAAACGCCGCCGGTTCCGGTCGGCGGCCGGCCCTTGGAGCCCCCGAGAGGGGGCTCTTCTTTTTTGTTAACCCTGGTGAAGGCACAAAGGTGCGGGCCGTCCCGGCTCGTGGCTGGCCCGCGACCCTTCGGAAACCGGGGAGCCGGAGCATGAGCCAATCGATCCGCGAGACGCTCGAGGCTGCGATCGGACGCCTGCAGGCGGGCGCGGTCGAGGAGGCGCGCGCGCTCGCCGAGACGGCACTCCAGCGTCGGCCCGACGCGCCGGATGCGCACGCGGTGCGCGCCGCCTGCCTCGAGCGGCAGGGGCTCCTCGAGGAAGCGCTCGCGGCCTGGGAGACGGCCGTCCGCCTCGAGCCGAAGTACCTCCTCGCCCAGGCGAACCGGGCCGCGCTCCTGCACCGGCTGGCTCGCCTCGAGCCCGCCCTCGAGGGTGTCGAGGCGGCGCTCGCCCTCGCCCCGGACCTGGCGCTGCTCCACGCCAACCGTGCCGGTATACTGGCCGATCTGCGGCGCTGGCCGGAGGCGGCGGAAGCCGCCCGCGCCGCGCTCGAGCGGGAGCCGGGGCTCGCCGGGGCGCATCTCGCCCTCGGCCTCGCGAGCGAGGCGCTCGAAGGTGCCGCGGCGGCGCTGCCGCATCTCGAAGCAGCGGTCGCCGCCGACCCGTCCCTCCTCGCCGCGCGGGTCCATCTCGTGCGGATCTTGACCGAACTCGGCCGGCTCGCCGAGGCGCTCGCCGCGGCCGAGGCGGCGCTCGAGGTCCATGCCGACGTGGTCGATCTCCTGATAGCGCGGGGTGAGCTCCTGCGTCGCTTGGACCGTGCCGCCGAGGCGGTCGCGCCGCTCGAAAAGGCCCTCGCGCTCGATCCGGGCAACGAGCGGGCGCGGATCGAGCACGGGCTCGCGCTGGCCGACCTCGGCAAAGAGGAACAGGCGCGGGCGATCGCCGAGCTCGAGCGGCTGGCGGCGGAGCAGCCGGACGAGCCGACCCGGCTTCTGGCATTCGCCGTGGCGTTGATCCGCAACGGCCAGTCCTCCCGGGCGCTGCCGGTGCTCGACCGGGCCGCGGCCCTCGACCCGAACGATCACGAGATCGTCCTCGAGCGGGCGATCGCGCTCTCCCGCCTCAAGCGGATGGAGGAGGCGATCGTCTGTTACCAACGGGCCTGCGCGCTCCGGCCCGACGATCCGGAGCCGCCCATGCGGCTCGCCCGGGCCTACATGAAGCTCGGCGACAGCCGCCGGGCGGCCGAGGCCTTCCGCCGCGGGCTCGCGCTCGCCCCGCGGGATTCGGTTTCGCACAGCGATCTGTTGGTCTGCCTCTTGTTCGGCGGACTCGTGGGGCTCGAGGAGCTGGCCGCCGAGCACCGCGTCTGGGGCGAACGGTTCGGCCGGCCCGCGGGGCGCTGGACGAGCTGGCCCAACGAGCGGGATCCGGAGCGACCACTCCGGATCGGGCTGGTCTCGCCCGACCTCGGCCGGCACCCGGTGGGCATGATGGTGCTGCCGATCCTCGAGGCGCTCGACCGCGAGCGCTACTCGCCGATCGTCTTCTCGACGCGGGAGAAGCCGGATGCCTGGACCGCACGGATTCGTGCCGCGGTGGATGTCTGGCACGAGGTGGCTCCGCTCGACGATCGGGCGCTCGCCGGCCTCGTTCGACGAGAGCGGATCGACGTGCTGATCGACCTCTCCGGCCATACCGCCAACAACCGGCTCACCATGTTCGCGTTGAAGCCCGCGCCGGTGCAGGTGAGTTGGCTCGGCTACCCGTTCACCACCGGACTCGAGGCCATCGACTACGTGTTGGGCGACGACAGCATGGTGCGGCCCGAGGAGGAGCGGCTCTATGTCGAGCGGGTTCTACGTTTTCCATCCGGGAGGCTGTGCTTCGCACCGCCCGACTACGCCCCGCCGGTCAAGCTGCCACCCGCACTCGCGACCGGGCGGGTGACCTTCGGCAGTTTCAACAACACGGTGAAAGTGGGTCCCCGGGTCGTGGCGCTGTGGAGCCGGGTGCTGCACGCGGTTCCCGGCTCGCGCCTCCTGTTGAAGTGGGGCGCCTTCGACCACGCCTTCGCGGTCGAGCGGTTCCGTGCCGCCTTCGCCGAGCACGGAATCGGACCGGATCGGCTCGAGTTCCGCGGCCAGTCGAACCACGCCGACATGCTCGCCGAATACGGCGCGGTCGACATCGCCCTCGACCCGTTCCCCTATGGCGGCGGCATGACGAGCGTCGAGGCGCTCTGGATGGGCTGCCCGCTGGTCACGCTCACCGGTCCGCATCCGATGGAGCGGCAAGGAGAAGCTTTCCTCCGCCAGCTCGGCGAGCCCGGCTGGATCGCCCGAGACGAGGACGGTTACGTGCGGATCGCGGCCGGCCTCGCCTCTTCGCCCGGGCGGCTCGCCGCCCTGCGGCTCCTGCAGCGCGAGCGTATGCGCACCTCGCCGCTCTGCGACGGCGCCCGGATCGCGCGCGATCTCGAAACTCTGCTCCGCGAGGCCTGGCGGCGTTGGTGCCGCACTGCCTTCTTCCACGAATAGGCGACGCCGGCCGACGGCCGGCGTCGCCGCCGAGAGGCGCTCGAGCGGAAGCGAGAGTGCGGCTCAGTCGCCGCTGGTCTGATCCAGGATGAAGAGGACCAGCGGGACGGCGCCGCTCTGAATGGTCGGCTTGAGGCTGCCGATGCTGGAGCCGAGGAAGGAGAACGACCCGGCGGCGGTCACCTGGTCCAGCTGCTCCTGGGTGAGCTCCAGAGCCTTCGGCGTCTCGGTCGGGACCGGCTGGCCGAGTTCGGCGGCCTGGGCCGCGCTGCCGAGGGCCAGGACGAGGGCGGCGCCCAACGCGAGCCTGTCGAGCTTCATGATGCGTTCCTCCGAGTTGGTCGGCGCGGCCCGAGAGCCGCCACCCGAAAGCGTCTAGCGCACCGCCGCGGCTCCGGGCAGCGGCCCATCGGTTCGATCACCGGAGGGCGTAGGGCCTCTGGCCGATCATCCCCCAGCGGATCCGCTCACCACGAGGATCTCGCGATGGCCCTTGGTGACCCGGTCGGCCTTGAAGGTCTTCTTGCCGGAGCGGCTCACCGTCCGCTTGCCGTTGCCGGTCGAGCCGGTCGGCGGGATGACGGTGGGTTTCTGACGCGCGAGCTCGAGGGCCAGATCCGCGAGCCCCTTGCCGGAACCCGGCAACACCACCTGCGCCACGATACCGGCGGCTTTCACCCCTTTCGCCGCCCCGGCGGTGATGGTGTCGAGCGTCGGATCGTCGAGCCGCAGCGGCTCTTCCGCCCGGGCGAGCCCGCCCGCCAATAGCACCGCCAACGCCAGCACGGGCAGCCCGGCCAGCCGGATGCCTCCACGCGCCATGGTTTCCTCCCGCCGGAAGCGAGCACGCCGGAGCGTGTCCGCCCGGACCCCCTTCTTCAGACTCGCATCTTGGAGAAGGAGCGCGGGCGCAGCAAGCGCCCGCAGGGAGTACGCCCCTTGGTTGTAGTCAAGAGGAGGCGAGAGCCGGTTTCGACTTTCGCCTCCGCGTTGCGGTCTCAGCGCGGTACCAGGGCCACGGCCGCGCGGCTCGAGGTGGTGGCGCGCCACCGTGCCGTGCGCCCGTCGCTCTGCGCGCCGTGATCGGCCCGGGTGGTGGCGATCGCCACCGGCCCCGCGGCGAAGGCGGTCGACTCGCTGTGGGTCGAGACGGAGAGGCGGCGCAGCGCGCCCGCCCGGACGGTGTCGAGCGTCGCCTCGTCCAGCCGGACCGGCTCGGCCCGGGCGAGGCCCGCCGTGGTCAACAGCGTGCTGGCGAGGAGGAAAGCGCGAAGCTTCACGATCGTCTCCCGTTGGCTCGCCGGAGGCGGTGCCCCCGGCCCGAGGTCCGGCCCGAGCCATGCCCACC
>DAIOUO010000137.1:0-5772 GCA_036759485.1 Geminicoccaceae bacterium
CCCTCGGCCGTGCGGCCGAGGGTACTCGGACCGCTCGCCGCCGGCGAGCGGGTCGCGATCGACCTCCGACGGCCCGCTCCGATTCGAGCCGCCGCCCCGAACACCGCGGCGATCGACGTCACGGGATCCCGGACGGCGAGCGGCCAGCCGAGCCGGGCGCCGTCACCGGCGAGGGACGCCGGCTCCGCCCGTCGGCCGATCGCGGCGAGCCGGCCCTCGTGCCGCTGCCCGGCTCGGGCACTCGACCGCGGGGATCTCGTCCGCCGCCTCCCCATCGCGGCTCTCTCGCTCCGCCAGCCCCCTTGGCCTCGCACGCGTTCGAGCGGACGGCGCCCGGTTGGATGCGACGCGCCTCGCGGAGCCCGTCCTCAGGGGTGACGAACCCGCATCCCGGCCCGGTGGGCCCTCTTCCGTTCCACCCTCGTCGATCCCGCTGTCGCGTCGGGCGCCGATCGGCGCCTGGTCGACGGTGGCCCTGCGGGCTGCTCGATCGGGCTTTTGGTGATTCGGTCGATCGTCACCGGCGAGAAGGTCGGGATCGACGGCGACACGCTCCCCTGGTTCCCGGTGCCGCCTCAGGGATCGGGGCAGGGCCGCAGGCGGACGGGCCCCTCGGCATCCGCCAGGAGCGCCCCGAGCGAGCGACAGCCTCGCTCGTCGCACAGCCGCCAGTCCTCGAGGCCCGAGCCGCGGGCGAGCACGAGTTCGGGAAGCGGCGGCAGCGCGGGCCGGAAACGCCAGGCGCCGGCCTCGAGGCGGGCATCGGGGCCCGGCTCCATCCCCGCCCCGCTACCGAGCACCCGGCTCTCGACCAGGACCAGTCCCACGGGTTCGACCCGCCAGTCCTCCCGCCACTCGACCTTCTCGACCGTGTGTGTCCACAGGAGCGTGAAAGCCTCGAGCGCGAGCCGCGCGGCGGCGGCCCCGGCCGAAAGGCAGAGCCCGCTCAAGACCCGGCCACCGCCATCGGTCGCGCCCGGTGGCGCCAGAGATGGAGGCCGAGCGTGGCCGCGGCGAGCGCGAAGCCGAGCTCGTCGGTCCAGGGCAGCGCCACGACCAGGACCGCCGCGGCCAGGAGGCAGGCCAGCCGCTCGAGCGCGGCCATCGGCCCTTTGAGCCAGCCGCTGAGCGCGGCCGCCCAGAGGACGATGCCGAGGAGCGCCTTGCCCACCACGTAGAGCACCGCCGGGACGAAGCCGATCGCCGCCGCCATCGGATCGCCCGGCTGCAGCATGAGGGCGGGCGAATAGACCGCCATGAACGGCACCACGTAGCCGGCGATCGCGATCCGCGTCGCCGTGAAGCCGATCTTGATGTGGCTCTCGCCGGCGATCGGCGAGGCGGCGAGCGCGGCGAGTGCCACCGGCGGGGTGAGGTCGGCCATGATGCCGAAATAGAACACGAACATGTGGCTGACGATCAGCGGCACGCCGAGCTCGAGCAGCGCCGGACCGGCGATCGAGGCCGTGACGATGTAGTTGGGGATGGTCGGGATCCCGGTACCGAGCACGAGGCAGGCGAGCATGGTGAGCACGAGGCTCGCGAGCAGCGAGCTGCGGCCGAGATCGACGATCGTGCCGGCGAGGTTGGTGGCGGCACCGGTGAGCGTGAGCGTGCCGATGATCGTTCCGACCAGCGCACAGGCGATCCCGACCGGGAGCGCGTGGCGGGCCCCGTCGGCGAGCGCGTCGCGCGCCGCCACGAGGGCCGCCCGGCCGTCGCGCCGGAAAGCGGCGGCGATCGCGAGGGCCGCGAGCACGAGGAGGATCGCGTTCGCCCCGAACCGGGCGAAGCTGCCGGCAGCGAAGCCGAGGGCCACCCAGAAGGCGAGGCGCAGCGCGCTCCCCGGCAGGACCGCCGCCACCGGTCGGCCGAGCACCACGAGGGCGGTGAGGCCGAGGCCGATCGTGCCGGCGAAGAGCGGCGTGTAGCCGGCGAAGAGCAGCCACACCAGCGCCAGGAGGGGCAGGAGCAAGGGCCAATCGCGCCGCAGAGCGGCGAGCGCGCTCGGGCATTGGGAACGCGGCAGGCCGACAAGACCGCGCCGGCCCGCTTCGAGGTGGACGGTGACGAAGGCGGTCGCGAAGTAGAGGAGGGCGGGGATCGCCGCGGCGATGCAGATCTCGACGTAGGGCACACCGATGGTCTCGGCCATGATGAAGGCCACCGCACCCATCACCGGCGGCATGATCTGCCCGCCCATCGAGGAGGTGGCTTCGACCGCCCCGGCGAAACGAGCCGGGTAGCCGAAACGCTTCATGAGCGGGATGGTGAACTGGCCCGTGGTCACGACGTTGGCGACCCCGCTGCCGTTGATCGTGCCCATGAGGCCCGAGGAGATGACCGCGACCTTGGCCGGCCCGCCCCGGCTGTGGCCCACCGTGCCGAGCGCCAGGTCGTTGAAGAGCCGGATCATGCCGGCCCGCTCGAGGAACGCACCGAACAGGATGAACAGGAAGATGAAGCTCGAGGAGACGTAGGTCGGCACCCCGTAGATGCCCTCGGTGCCGAGGAACATCTGGTCGACCACTTGCGCGAGATCGAAGCCGCGATGGTCGAGCGGGGCGGGGAGAAGATGGCCGAACAGCGCGTAGGCCAAGAAGAGTCCGCAGAGGATCGGCAGCGAGGGACCCAGGAGCCGGCGCGACGCCTCGAAGACCAGGGCGACGACGAGCACGCCGACGATCAGGTCCTGCGGCTCGGGCTCGCCGGCGCGCAGAATCAACGCCTCGTAGAAGACCCAGTGGTAGAGCCCGAGCAGGAAGCCGAGCCCACCGAGCGTCCAGGCGAGCGCGCGGCCGAGCGGACCGGCCCGCTCGCGTTCGGCGAGCAGCGTGAAGGCGAGCAGCAGGAGGAAGCCGACGTGCACCGAGCGGACGATCTGGCTCGGCAGCGGGCTCCAGCCCGCGGTCCAGAGCTGGAAGGCCGAGAAGGCGAGCGCGACGCCGTAGATCGCCCGGCCGCGTATCCCCGGACCCCAGGCGAGGGTGCCGGGGTCGTCGCCGGCGGCGAGGCCGCCGCTCACGCCGCGCCGCGGCTCACGGTAGGAGCCCCTTCTCCTTGTAGAAGCGCGCGGCACCCGGGTGGAGCGGCACGGGCATGCCGGCGAGCGCTCCCTCGAGTGCGATCTTCCGGCCCTCGGCGTGTGCCGCCGCGAGCTGGTCGAGATTGGCGAACAGCTCCTTGGTCATGGCGTAGGCGAGATCGTCCGATACGCCGGCATGGGTGACGAGAAAGTTCGGGATCGTGGCGGTCGGCACGTCGCTGTCCTGACCCGCGTAGGTGCCGGCAGGCACCACGCCGGGCCGGAAGGGGGCACCGATCTTGGCGACGATCTCGGCCGGCACGGCCACCATGCGGATCGGCACCGAGGCGGCCAGGTCGCGGATCGAGGCCACGCCGAGGCCGGCCGACTGCAGGGTCGCATCCAGCTGGCGGTTCTTCATGAGATCGACCGATTCGGCGAAGGGCAGGTACTCGACCTTGCCGAGGTCGGCGTAGGAGAGCCCGGCGGCCGCCAGGATCGCCCGGGCGTTGAGCTCGGTGCCGGATTTGGGGGCACCCACCGAGAGCCGTTTGCCCTTGAGGTCGGCGAGCGTCGCGATGCCGGAATCCCGGCTCGCCACGATCTGCACGTAGTTCGGGTAGATCGCGGCGATCCCGCGGAGCTTGTCGAGCGGCGCCTTGAAGCCCGCCTCGGGATCGCCCTTCCAGGCCGCGATCAGCGAATCGCCGAGCGTGAAGGCGATCTCGCCCTTGCCGGCCTGGAGAAGGTTGAGGTTCTCGACCGACGCCTTGGTCGCCTGGACGGAGGTCCGGATCCCCTGGATCCGCTCGCCGTAGATCCGACCCAGGGCGACCCCGAGCGGGTAGTAGACGCCGGCGGTACCGCCCGTGAGTACGTTGACGAAGCTCTGCGCGGCCGCCGGGTCGGCCGCCCCGAGGGCCAGCCCACCGGCCACCACCGTCAGGAACCGACGTCGGTCGACCATCACCGCCTCCATCCGACCTCCACGGCTCCGGCTCTTAGCCGCGCCGGCGGTCCCGGTCGAGGGCCGGTCGGCCCGGGGCTCGACCCCGTTCCGGCGGCGCCGCGGCGATCGTCGAGAGCGCGATCCGTACCGCCGCGGCCGGCCCCCACCGCACCGCGGGGCCACACGGTCGCCGGCGGAACCGGGCGCGCGGCGGCCGGGCCCTCGGCCCTCGCTTCGCGCCCCGGATCCGCTCGGCTCGGAGTGTGCACGCTCCCGGGCGAACGGGTTCGCGATCCCCTCGGCGCCGAGCGCGGGCGCTCGTCCTGCGGCAGGGAGAGGAAGAAGGCGCTCTTCTCGGCCCGCATCGGGCATCCCCGGGGGCGTATTCTCGGCGAGTTCCTCGGCACGCAAGCCGCGGCAGGGCTGCGCACATGTCCGCGTGCACCTCCAACAGCGACCTCGGGCGGCCCGGCCGCGCGGCGGTCCTCCGTGGCCCGCTCTCGGTGGCACCGGCCGCCGGTTCCGTCCCCTTCGGCGTGGTGCGGCCCGTCGACCCTCCTCGGCCGGATCGCCACGCGCCGGCGCTCCCGGGCGAGTTCGGTTCCCGTCCCGTGGGCTGCGCACCGACCGTGGCCGCTCGTGCTGCTGCCGGCGAACTGGAGCGGGACCGTTCTCGCGCCGGCCATCGGTGTCCCCGCGCGCTCTCTCGCCTTCGCGACGGTCCGAGCGGACCGGCCGTCCGGCCCCGCCTTCAGCCGATGGCGCCGCCCGCCACCGATCGCTCTCACCTTTCCCTGCCGGCGGCGCGACCGACGTCCATGCCGTCGGCTCGCTCTGGAGCGCCTCCTCGTCGGAGGGTCGCAGCGGTTCACCGGAGCCGGTGCCGCCGGAACCCGCGACCACGGTCCGGCCTCCGTGCGGAGACCGGACCCGGCACGCCCCGTCCGAACGCGCCGTCGTTCGCGACGCCGGGCTCGTCGGCCCGGGGCGACCCGCCATCCGCACGGGTGCGCTGACAGGGCTTCCGAGCCGCGCTAGGGACCCGCTGCGGCCGCGGCGGGAGGCAGAGATGGCGGACGAGCCGGTGATCCTCGACTCCGTGACCAAGCTCGCGCCGGAGCACGCCGGCGCGGTCGCGGTCTGCGCGAGCCACGGTGGGCTGTACGCCGCCTGGTGCGCGGCCAGGGCCGGGGTCCGCGCGGTGATCCTCAACGATGCCGGGATCGGCAAGGACGAGGCGGGCGTCGCGGGCCTCGCCTGGCTCGACGCGCTCGGTCTGCCGGCCGCGGCACTCGACCACGACCGCTCGCGGATCGGCGACGGCTGCGACGCCTGGGTGCGCGGCGTCGTGAGCCGGGTGAACGGAGCCGCGGCGGCCCTCGGGGTGAAACCCGGCCAGCGTACCCCGGAGGCGGTCGAGCGGCTGGCCGGGGCGCCGATCCGGGCGGTCGAGCCGCCGCCCGTCCGCGAGAGCCGCGTGCTCCTCGAGGAGGTCGGCCGGCCCGGGATCGAGGTCTGGGCGATCGATTCCGTCTCCCTCGTCCGGCCGGAGGACCGCGGCCAGATCGTGGTGACGGGTAGCCACGGCGGCCTCTTGGGCGGCCGGCCGGAGAGTGCCGTGGGAGAGGCGGTCTTCGCCGCACTCTTCAACGACGCCGGCATCGGGATCGACGAGGCGGGAACCACCCGCTTGCCGGCACTCGACGGACGCGGGATCGCCGCCGCCACGGTGGACGCCGCGACGGCGCGGATCGGAGACGGGCGCTCGACCTTCGCCGACGGTATCGTGAGCCGGGTC
>DAIOUO010000137.1:5782-8783 GCA_036759485.1 Geminicoccaceae bacterium
GCGCCCTCGGCCCATGCCAGCTTTGGCAGGTCACCCGCGCGCTCGTCGAACGCCTCGTGGCCGCCCGGCTCGCGGAGGCCGGGCGATGAGCGCCGACGCGCCCGGCTCGGAGAGCGGTGCCCGCTTCGCTCCGGGAGCCAACGCCCGGGTCGTGGTCACCGGCGGGCGGGCACTCGCCGAGATGGCGCGCCTCGCCGGCTGCGGGCCGATCTTCGGCATGGGAGGCTTCCAGCTCCTGCCCTTCTACGAGGCCTGTCGGGCACTCGGCCTGCGCCACGTTCTGATCAACGACGAGCGGATGGGCGCTTTCGCGGCCGACGCCTGGGCACGGATCACCAACCGTCCGGGCTGGTGCGACGCCACGCTCGGGCCGGGCGCCACCAATCTCGTGACCGGTCTCGTCGAGAGCCTGAACGCCGGCGTACCGCTCGTGGCGATCGTCGGCGACACCCACCGCGCCCATTCCTGGAAGAACATGACCCAGGAATCGCGGCAGACGGAGATCCTGCGACCCGCGGTCAAGGAGCTGATCCGGGTCGAGCGGGTCGAGCGGATCCCGGAGCTCGTGCGGCGGGCGCTGGCGGTCGCCACGAGCGGCCGGCCCGGGCCCGTGCTGCTCGACGTGCCCGAGGACGTGGCCCACGCCGAGTACGGCTTCGACGCCGCGGACTTCTGGGTCGACCCGGCGACGCTCGCCGTGCAGGCGCGCCGGACCCGACCCGATCCCACGGAGCTCGCCCGGGCGGCGGCACTTCTCGCCCGGGCCGAGCGGCCGCTCCTCCTGGTGGGCGGCGGTATCCACGGGAGCGGCGCCCACGAGGCGCTCCGGGTGCTGGCCGAGGCGCAGGGGATCCCGGTCGCCCACACGATGAGCGGCAAAGGGGCCCTGGCCTGTACCCATCCGCTCTCGGCCGGCCTGTTCGGCCGTTATTCGCGGATCGCCAACGACCTGATCGCCCGTGCCGACCTCCTGGTCGCGGTCGGCTGCAAGCTCGGCGAGATCGCGACCCGGCGCTTCCAGCTCCTGCCCGAAGCGACACCTCTCGTGCAGATCGACATCTGCCCCGAGGAGATCGGCCGCACCGCCCGCGTGGCGGTCGGCATCGCCGCCGATGCCCGGCTCGCCCTCGAGGACCTGCGGGCGGCCCTGGGCTCCGCCGGTCCCGACCGCGCCGCCTGGCGGGCCGAACTCGCCGAGCGGACCACCCGCTGGCGGGCCGAGGCCGAGCCGCGGCTGCGCTCCGACGAGCGGCCGGTGCACATGGCCCGCTTGATCGACGAGATCCGCCGTGCCCTGCCCGACGACGGCATCCTGGTGGCGGACGGCGGCTTCGCCGCGCACTGGGCCGGCCTGCTCTTCGATACCCGTCGGGCGGGCCGCCATTTCCTGGCCGACCGCGGCTTCGCCTCGATCGGCTACGGCCTGCCGGGCGCGCTCGGCGCCAAGCTCGCCGTACCCGATCGGGCGGTGGTCGGGCTCACGGGCGACGGCGGCTGCAACATGGCACTCGGCGAGCTCGAGACCGCCCGCAGGCTCGGCACCGCCTTCACTCTCGTGGTCGTCAACAACGCCGCTTCGGGCTACGTGAAAGCGCTGCAGCACGCGATGTACGGCGCCTACCAGTCGAGCGATCTCGTCGAGCTCGACTACGCGGCGATCGCCCGGGCCATGGGCTGCCGCGGGATCCGCGTCGAGGACCCGGCCGGGCTCGCCCCGGCGCTCGCCGAGGCGCTCGCGGAGCGGACCGTACCGAGCGTGGTCGACGTCCTCGTGACCCGCGACCCGGCGCGCATGCTGCCGGCTCTCGATGCCCGCGTGCTCCGGGTCGAGAAGGGCGACCGGCCGGCCTGAGCCGTCGCCCGGCTCCGGCACCTCGAGGCCCGAGGACCGAGGCTCGGGTCGACGCCCGGCCGGCCCCGCGCGACGGTACGCGAGGACATGCCCGAGCGCGGTCGGCAGCAGGGCGACGGCGAGCAGCAACAGGAGCGGCAGCACGGTACCTCTCGGCTCGGGACGTCGCTCCTTCTCGCGCGGAAAGGTTGAGAAAGTGTTGAGCATGCCCAGGAAGCGTGCCCACGGGGGTCGCCTGCCGACCGGCCCGTCCGCCGGACGGTCGCTTCTCGGCTCTTCACCCGCCGCGCGAGCCGACCTATCTCGGGGCCATGTCGCGCCGCCCGGACCGCCGCGCCCTGCTCCTCGCCTCGCTCCTGCTGGTCCCGGCGCTGCCGGCGCCCGCCCGGGAGGCCACCCGACGCGAAACCGCCGGTGGCGGCCGCCGGCGTCTCGATCTCCGCATCCGGCGGGACGAGCTCGGCATCGCGCCTGCTCCGATCGATCGGCCGGAGACCGGGCCGGCGACAGTGCCCGCGGAGACGCCCGTGCGGGGAGGACTCGCGGTCGAGCTGCGACCCGCCCGTCGAGACCGCGACCCGGGTCCGGCCACGAGGGCTCCGGCGGCCGAGCGCGACGCGCTCTCCGACGGGCTCGACCGGCTCGGCCTCGAGGCGTTGCTGATCCGGCTGATCCGACCGCTCTGAGGGGCGGGGAGGGGCCGGGACCCGGCGCGGAAGGAGCAGCCGGGCTCGCGCAGGAAGGCCTGCTCCGCGGCCGCGGACGGCCGGCCGGGGGCGCCGTTGCGGTGCGGGAACCGAGCGAGCCGGCGGATCGCCGCCCGATGCGCCGGCGCGAAACGCGGCGCCTCGCCGCCGAGCTCGCGGCACGGCTCGACGGCGCGGGCCCGGTCGGCCGGATCCTCGCCGTGCTCGAACGGCGGGGAGAAGAAGAGCCGCGGCCGCGCCGGCACCGCCCGGCGATGGCCGCGCGCGCCACCTCGCGGGCCTCGGCGTCGTAGGCGGAGGCCCGCGGCGTGCCGCGACGGACGTTCCGCGGCAGCTGGTCGGCCAGCAGGACCGAGGCCAGCGCACTCCCGGGCTCGGCGAGCCCGTCGGCGAACGCGCCGGCCGCGGTCCGGTCGGGGAGTTCGCCGGAGCGCCGGGCGAG
>DAIOUO010000138.1:0-8747 GCA_036759485.1 Geminicoccaceae bacterium
GACCCGGACGAGCTCTACGGGATCCCGCCGGCGGACCTCCGGGAGCCGTTCGAGATCCGCGAGGTGATCGCCCGCCTGGTCGACGGCAGCGAGCTCGACGAGTTCAAGCCGCGGTACGGGCCCACGCTCGTCGCGGGCTTCGCCCGGCTCATGGGCTGTCCGGTCGGGATCCTCGCCAACAACGGCATCCTCTTCAGCGAATCGGCGCTCAAGGGCGCCCATTTCGTCGAGCTCTGTTGCCAGCGCGGCGTACCGATCCTGTTCTTGCAGAACATCACGGGCTTCATGGTCGGCCGCAAATACGAGCACGGCGGCATCGCCAAGGACGGCGCCAAGCTCGTGACCGCGGTCGCCTGTGCTGCGGTACCGAAGCTCACGCTCATCGTCGGCGGCAGCTTCGGAGCCGGCAATTACGGCATGTGCGGACGGGCCTTCGAGCCGCGCTTCTTGTGGACCTGGCCGAACGCGCGGATCTCGGTGATGGGGGGCGAGCAGGCCGCCAACGTGCTCGCCCGGGTTCGCCGCGACGCGTTCGAGGCCCGCGGCGAGCGCTGGAGCGAGGCCGAGGAGGAGGCGTTCAAGGCGCCGATCCGGGCCCAGTACGAGCGGCAGGGCCATCCCTATTACGCTACCGCCCGGCTCTGGGACGACGGCATCCTCGACCCCGTACAGACCCGCGAGGTGCTGGCACTCGGCCTGTTCGCGACCCTCGAGGCCCCGATCCCGACGACCCGCTTCGGCGTGTTCCGAATGTGAGCACGGAGGTGCGATGAGCGAGCCCGGCCCCCTGCTCGTGCGGCGCGACGGCCCGATCGCGACCGTCACGATGAACCGGCCCGAGCGGCACAACGCCTTCGACGAGGCGCTGATCGAGGCGCTGACGAGCGCCTTCGCCGGGCTCGGCGAGGACCCCTCGGTCCGCGCCGTCCTGCTCGCGGGCGCCGGAGCGAGCTTCTCGGCCGGCGCCGACGTGGCCTGGATGCGCCGAGCGGCCGAGTACGGCGAGGAGGAGAACCGGGCCGATGCGCGGCGGCTCGCGGCCATGCTCAAGACCATCGACGAGTGCCCGAAGCCCGTGGTGGCGCGGGTCCAGGGGGCGGCCTTGGGCGGCGGCACCGGCCTCGTTGCGGTCTGCGACGTCGTGATCGCGAGCCGAAGGGCGAGCTTCGGGACGACCGAGGTCCGCCTCGGGCTCGCCGCGGCGGTGATCTCGCCCTTCGTGCTCAGGGCGATCGGCCCGCGCCAGGCCCGCCGGCTGTTCCTCACCGGTGAGCGGATCGACGCCGATCGCGCGCTCGCGATCGGGCTCGTCCACGAGGTGGTCGAGGAGAGCGAGCTCGACCGAAGGGTCGACGCCGTCCTCGACCAACTCCTCGCCGGCGGCCCCGAGGCCCAGGCGGCCTCCAAGGAGCTCGTCCGGATCGTGCTCGGCATGCCGCAAGGCGGCTCGCTCTTGACCGAGGCCACGGTCGGCGTGATCGCCGCCCGGCGCGCCTCGGCCGAGGGCAAGGAGGGGCTCAGGGCCTTCCTCGAGAAGCGCGAGCCCGCCTGGCGGGCACGGCGCGGGGGCGGCGGGTGATCGGCAAGCTCCTGATCGCCAACCGCGGCGAGATCGCCTGCCGGATCGCCCGCACCTGCCGGCGGCTCGGGATCCGCAGCGTGGCGGTCTTCTCCGAGGCCGTCCGCGAGGCGCGGATGGAGGGCGTCGCGGACGAGGCGGTGGCGATCGGGCCTGCGCCGGCCGCCGAGAGCTATCTGCGGATCGACCGGCTGATCGATGCTGCCCGGCGAACGGGTGCCGATGCGGTCCACCCGGGCTACGGCTTCCTGGCCGAGAGCCCCGCCTTCGCCGCCGCGGTGCGCGAGGCCGGCCTCCTGTTCGTGGGCCCCTCGGCCGAGGCCATGGAGCGGCTCGGCGCCAAAGACAGCGCCAAGGCGCTGGCCGAGGCCGCGGGTGTCCCGACCGTCCCGGGCTATCGTGGTGCCGACCAGAGCGACGCGCGACTCCTCGCCGAGGCGCTGCGGATCGGCTTCCCGCTCCTGATCAAGGCGACCGCGGGTGGCGGCGGGAAGGGCATGCGGCGGGTCGACCGGCCCGAGGATTTCGTCGAGGCGCTCGCCGCCTGCCGGCGCGAAGCCGCGGCGGCCTTCGGCGACGACCGCGTGCTGCTCGAACGGCTGATCGAGCGGCCCCGCCACCTCGAGGTGCAGGTGATGGCCGACCGAGCCGGCGGAATCGTCCATCTCTTCGAGCGCGACTGCACTCTCCAGCGACGCCACCAGAAGATCGTGGAGGAGGCGCCGGCGGCGGCCCTCGAACCGGCGCTGCGCCGGGCGCTCGGCGAAGCTGCCGTGCGGCTCGCGGCCGAAGCCGGCTACGAGGGAGCCGGGACGGTCGAGTTCCTGGTCGCACCCGACGGTGCTTTCTTCTTCATCGAGGCCAACACGCGCCTCCAGGTCGAGCACCCGGTCACCGAAGCGATCACCGGCCAGGACCTGGTGGAATGGCAGATCCGGATCGCCGAGGGACGACCCGTGCCGCTCGCCCAGGAGGCGGTCTTCGCCCGGGGCCACGCCATCGAGGCCCGCCTCTACGCCGAGGACCCGGCCCGCGGCTTCCTCCCCTCGACCGGCCGGCTCGAGCGGCTCCTGTTGCCCGAGGGCCTGCTCGGGGTCCGGGTCGACACGGGCATCGCCGAAGGCGACCTCGTCACCCCCTTCTACGACCCCATGATCGCCAAGATCGTGGTCCACGGCCCCGACCGCGGCGCCGCGCTCGCCCTGCTCGAACGGGCCCTGGACGCGACCGCGGTGGCCGGCCCCGCCACCAACCTCGCCTTCCTCCGCCGGGCGATCCGCGAGCCGGACTTCCGCGCGCCGGCGATCGACACGCTCTGGCTCGACCGCGAGGCCGGCCGGCTCGCCGCCGCGGAGGACGGGCCCGAGCCCGTCGACCTCCTGGCCGCCGCCTTCCTGGTCGCCGAAGCGGAGCGCGAGCGGAGGCTCGCGGCCGCGGGCCCCTGGCGGACCTCGCCCTGGCTCCTGCTCGAGGGCTTCCGGCTCGGCGCCCCGAGCCGACGCGAGGTCCGGCTGCTCGCTCGGGGCGGCGAGCACGTCGTCCGCTTCGAGGGGCCGGAAAGGCCGGCCCCGAGCGCGAGCCTCGACGGCGTGCCGCTCGGCGAGGTACGGCTCCGGCGCGACGGCGACGAGCTCCGCCTCGAGCTCGACGGGCGGCTCCGCCCGATCCGGGCGACCCTGGTCGGCGATCGCGTGCTGCTCGCCCGCGAAGGGCGCACGCTCGTGATCCGCCGAGCCCCGGAAGCGGGCGGACGCTCGGAAGAGGTCGGCGGTGAAGGGCTGGTCGCGGCCCCGATGCCGGGCAAGGTGGTCCGCCTCCTCGTGACCCCCGGCGAGACGGTCGCCCGCGGCCGGGTGCTGGCCGTGCTCGAGGCCATGAAGATGGAGCATCGTCTGCCGGCGCCGCGCGACGGGCGGGTCGTGGCCGTGCACGTGGCGGTCGGCGAGCAGGTCGAGGAGGGCACGATCCTGCTCGACCTCGCCGACGCCGATTCCGACGGGTGAGCGCGGGCGCGCGGCGGCGGGCGGCGCCGGGCGTTCGCGCCCGTCGACGAGGCCGGCACGGAGCAGGCCGACCCGAGGCGAGGCGAGTTGCACGACCCGCCCGCGCGCCGGCCCGAAGCCACGGCCGCGGCTTCGCCGCGGCCCGGCTCTCGTGCTCGGCGCCGCCGCTCCGCGACCTTCGAGCGAGAGGAGTGGCGTTCGGGCCGGACGATCCGGCCGAGCGCCGCCCCGACGTCGCGAAGCGGCAGCGGCGGCTGCAGCGCGGTCGCCACGAAGGGCGGTCCCGACCGGAACGGTCGTCGCGGAGGCCGTGCGAACGGCTCGCCGTCGGCCGATGCCGAGGCGAGCGCGCAGCGCGCGGATCACGCCCGCGAGGCGGACGAGAAGCCACGCCTGTGCCTGGAGGAGGCGGCGGAGCGATGGGGGCACGGGCCCTCCCGCGGCTCGGTCCCGCACGGTTTCTCGCACGAAAGGGTTAACGAGCGGTTGAAGCCTCCGCGCGGGCCCGCCGTCCGACGTTTGCCACGGGCCCGAGCCGGCCTATCCTCCGAGGAGCGCGCCCTCGGAGCCCACGGCCGTGATCGGGATCCTCGCCGACCTGCCCGAACCGTCGCCCGATCCTTTGCGCCGGCGGATCGACGCGGTCGCCCACGAGGAGGAGGCCGCGGCCGTCGACCGCCTGCTCGCGGCCCTGCCGGTCGAGCCCGAGCTCCTCGCCCGGGTCGAGGCCCGCGCCCGCACGCTCGTGGCCGGCCTGCGCCAGGAGGCCGCCGCACTCGGCGGGGTCGAGGCCTTCCTGCGGGCCTACGGCCTCGACACCGAGGAAGGGGTGATGCTCATGTGCCTCGCCGAGGCGCTCCTGCGCATCCCCGATCCGCCGACCCAGGACCTTCTCATCAAGGACAAGCTCGCCGACCGCGACTGGCAGGCCCGGGTCGCGGGCTCGGAGAGCTTCCTCGTCTCGGCCTCGGCCTTCGGCCTCGTGCTGTCCGGCCGGTTGGTCGGCTGGGACCGCCCGGGCGAGGAGCTCGCCACCCGGCTCGCCCGGCTCGTGGCCCGGCTCGGCGAGCCGGTGGTCCGCGAGGCGATGCGCCAGGCGATGCGCCTGTTGGGCCGCCAGTTCGTCCTCGGTCAGACCATCGAACAGGCGGTCGAGCGGGCGCGCGCCGCGGCCGAGCGCGGCTTCCTCTACTCCTTCGACATGCTCGGCGAGGGGGCCCGCACGGCGGCCGACGCGCGCCGCTACCTCGAGGCCTACCGGCACGCCCTCGAGGTGGTGGCGGCGAGCGCGCCCGCGGGCGAGCTTCCCCGCCGCCCCTCGCTCTCGATCAAAGTCAGTGCGCTCCATCCGCGCTGGGAGTTCGCCAAGCGGCGGCGCCTCGAGGCGGAGCTCGTGCCGGTGCTGGTCGAGCTCCTGGCACGGGCGCGCGCGCTCGCCGCGCCGGTCACGATCGACGCCGAGGAGGCCGATCGTCTCGAGCCCCAGCTCGACCTCCTGGAGCGGCTCGCCCGGGACCCCGCCCTCGCCGGCTGGAGCGGCCTCGGCCTCGCCGTCCAGGCCTATCAGAAGCGGGCGCTGCCGGTCCTCGACTGGCTCGCGGAGCTCGCCCGCCGCACCGACCGGCGGATCCCGGTCCGACTCGTCAAGGGTGCCTATTGGGACGCCGAGATCAAGCGGGCCCAGCAGCAGGGGCTCGACGATTATCCGGTCTGGACCCGGAAAGCGGCGACCGACGTGTCCTACCTCGCCTGCGCCCGCCGCCTGCTCGACGGCGGCGACCTGTTCTGGCCGCAATTCGCCACCCACAACGCCCACACGCTCGCTTTCGTGTTGGAGCTCGCCGGCAACCGCCGCGCCTTCGAGCTCCAGAAGCTGCACGGCATGGGCGACGCGCTCTACGAGCGGCTCGCGGGCGAGCGGGCGGGGGTGCCGGTGCGCGTCTACGCACCGGTCGGCGCGCACGCCGACCTCCTCCCCTATCTCGTGCGGCGGCTGCTCGAGAACGGCGCCAATTCGAGCTTCGTCCACCGCGTGCTCGACCCGCACATCCCCCTGGATGCGCTCGTCGCCGACCCGATCGCCCGGCTGCGCGCGCTCGAGCCCAAACCGCACCCCGAGATCCCGCGGCCGCGGGCGATCTTCGGGCCCGAGCGGAAGGCGGCCCGCGGGCTCGACCTCGCCTCGCCTTCGACCCTCGCCGGGCTGCGCGAGGCGATGACGGCCGCCCTCGCCGAACGGCGCCGGACCGGCCCGAGCCCGCTGCTCGATCCGCCCGCCGATCTGCCGCACCGTCCGGTGCGCGATCCGGCCGATCGCCGCCGCGTGCTGGGCGAGGTCGCGATGGCCGATGTCGCGACCGCCGAGCGGGCGGTGGCGGTGGCGCACGCCGCCTTCGCCCGCTGGAGCCGGGTGCCGGTCGAGGAGCGGGCCTCGATCCTCGAGCGCGCGGCCGACCGGCTCGAGGCGGATCTGCCGGCGCTCGCCGCGCTCTGTGTGCGCGAGGCCGGCAAGACGATCCCCGATGCCGTGGCGGACGTGCGCGAGGCGGTCGACTTCCTGCGCTACTACGCGCTCGAGGCGCGCCGGCTCATGGCCCGCCCGCTGGTTCTGCCGGCCACCACCGGCGAAGCGAACCGGCTCGAGCTCCGGCCACGCGGGCCCTTCGTGGCGATCAGCCCCTGGAACTTCCCGATCGCCATCTTCACGGGCCAGGTGGCGGCGGCCCTGGTCTGCGGCGATCCGGTGATCGCCAAACCGGCCGAGCAGACCCCGCTTTGCGCCGCGGCGGCGGTCGAGCATCTGCACCGGGCCGGGGTGCCCGAGGAGGCGCTCCTCCTCCTGCCCGGCGAGGGCCCGGTGGTGGGCCCGGTGCTCGTGGGCGATCCGCGGGTGGCGGGGGTGGTGTTCACCGGCGGCACCGAGACCGCTCGGGCCATCCACCGCACGATGGCCGCGGCCGATGGGCCGATCCGGCCGCTGATCGCCGAGACCGGCGGCCTGAACGCGATGATCGTCGACAGCTCGGCCCTGCTCGAGCAGGTGGTGGGCGACGTCCTCGAGAGCGCCTTCCGCTCGGCCGGCCAGCGCTGCTCGGCGCTGCGGATCCTCTGCGTGCAGGAGGAGATCGCCGACCGGCTCGAGGTCCTGATCCGAGGTGCCATGGCCGAGCTCGAGGTAGGCGATCCGGGCCTGCTCGCGACCGATGTGGGGCCGCTCATCGACGAAGAGGCGGTGACCGGCCTCGAACGCCATCTGCGCGAGGTCGAGGCGCACGGCCGCGTGCTCTGTCGCTGCTCGCTCGCAGAGGCGCACGCCGGGGGCGCCTTCTTCGCGCCCACGCTCGTGGCGATCGACCGGATCGACCGGCTCGTGCGCGAGCCCTTCGGCCCGGTCCTCCACCTGGTCCGCTACCGGGCGAGCGAGCTCGACCGGGTGCTCGAGGCGATCGAGGCCACCGGCTACGGCCTGACCTTCGGGCTGCAGTCGCGCATCGATGCGACGATCGGGCGGGTGCTCGACCGCGTCCGCTGCGGCAACGTCTACGTCAACCGCAACATCATCGGTGCGGTGGTGGGCGCCCAACCCTTCGGCGGCGAGGGGCTCTCCGGCACCGGCTTCAAGGCCGGCGGGCCCTACTATCTCCTGCGCTTCCTGACCGAGCGGACGGTCACCGTGAACACCGCCGCGGCCGGCGGCAATCTCGAGCTCCTGGGTAGCCTCGGGGATTGACGGGCGACCCCGTGACCGCCGAGCCCGCCGCCTTCTTCGCGGGTGCCGCGATCCTGCTCGCCGCACCGATCGCCGGCAGCGCCGCCGGAGCCTTCGCCGGCCGCTTCCCCGACCGGCTCGCCGACTGGGTGTTCGGCCGCTCGCGCTGCCCGGCCTGCGGCACCACCCTCGCCGCCCGCGATCTGGTGCCGCTCCTGAGCTATCTCCTCCTGCGCGGCCGCTGTCGCCATTGCCGGGCGCCGATCGACCCGGCCGAGCCCGGCGCCGAGCTCGCGGCGCTCCTCCTGGCCGCCCTCGCGGTCGCCCTCCTCGATCCCCTGCCCGCACTCGTGGCCGCACTCGTGGGCTGGGTCCTGCTCGCCGCGGCTCTCGTCGACCGCCGTACGCTCCTCTTGCCCGACCTTTTGACCCTGCCGCTGATCGCAGCCGGCCTCGCCGCGGCCGGGTTCGGCCTCGCCCCGGCGAGCCCGCTCGGCTCGCTCGCGGGCGCGCTTTCGGGCCTCGCCGGCACCGCCCTCCTGGCCGAAGCCTATCGCCGGCTCAGAGGGCGCGAAGGGCTCGGGATGGGCGACGCCAAGCTCTTGGCCGCCGCCGGCGCCTGGCTCGGACCCGGCGCCCTACCGCTCGTCCTCCTGATCGGGGCCGCGGCCGCGCTCGCCGCGGCCCTCGCCACCGGCGCCCATCGCCGGCCGCAGGAGCCCCTCCCCTTCGGCCCCTGGCTCGCCCTCGGCTTCTGGTCCGTGCTCCTGGTCGAGCTCACGGGTCTCGGTCCCGGGGCGCCGTGAAGCGCAGGCCGCCGTCGACCTCGAGCAGCACGCCCGTCACGTAGGGATCGGTCAGGAACAGCAGGATCGCCCGGGCGACCTCCTCGGGCCGTCCCGGCCGGCCGAGCGGGGCGGCCCGGGCGCGAGCGAAGAACCGCTCGCGCTCTGCCTCGGGCCAGGCGGCGAAGATCGGCGTCTCGATCACCCCCGGGCAGACGGCGTTGACCCGCAAGGGCGCGAGCTCGACGGCGAGCGGCGGGACGACCGCGTTGAGGGCGCCGTTGTTGAAGGCGATCCCCGCCGTGCCGGGAAAGGCCGCGCGGGCGGTGGCGGCGGTCACGAAGGTCACCGAGCCGTCGGCCCGGAGGTTGGCGAGAAAGGCCTGGAGGGTCTCGAGGAAGGCCCAGGCCTTGCCCTCGACCACCCGCCGCAAGGCGGCGAGGTCGAGCCCGCGGAAGGCGCCCGCACCGCCGCCGGTGGCGAGCGAGAGCACGAGATGGTCGATCGGCCCGAGAACGGCTGCGAGCCGGTCGAGCGCGGCCCGCTCGGTCGCGTCGACGAGCCGGCCCTCGGCCCGCTCGCGCGGCAGGCGCGAAAGCGCATCGGCGAGCCGCACCGGATCGCGCCCCGCCACGATCACGGCGGCCCCCGCCTCGGCCGCCGCCCGGGCG
>DAIOUO010000139.1:0-8666 GCA_036759485.1 Geminicoccaceae bacterium
ACTCGAGATTGACTTTGTTGGCGATCGACATGACCCGCGTAGTGTGACGCTTCATATCGGTGGTGCGGCTCGTGCTCTGGGTGATCCGGCCGGAGCGGCCCTGCTTGACGTCGGCCGACTGGGTTTCGCTCACGATCTGGCCGGGGGCGCGCTCCTGGACCTGGATGTCCGTGATGATGCTGTAGCTGACGTCCTGGACCGCGGCACCGGCGACGGTCTCGGCAAGGCCACCCACGACCGCTCCGCCGAGGCCCCAGACCGCCGCATTACCCGGCGCCGCCTTGCCGATCACGTAGCCTGCCGTGCCGCCGAGCCCGGCGCCGACGAGCGGCGCCCCGTAGCCACGGCCGTACATCTGCTCCGCCGCGGTCTCGCTCGTCCGCCCGGCCTGCAACACATTGGCCTGGAGGATGTAGTGCGCCCGGCGGGGATCGTCGACGATCTGGTAGCCGCGGCTCGCGATCCGCTCGCGGATCGGCCCCTGGAGATCGAGGTCGGGCTTGTCGGAGGTGTTCTTGACCTCGACGTAGACGGTCCGCTGCGATGGCGGCACGGGGTCGAGGAAGATCGTGTCCGTCATCTTGGTCTGCACGTCGAGATTGCGCTTGGCGACCGCCGTGTAGGTCGCGGCACAGCCCGACAACAGCAGCGCGCCGGCCAGCAGCGAGATGCACGGACGCAGACGTGGGACGGACATGGCGACTCCCGATGAACCTCGTGGAAGGGGCTGCCGGCAAACGGCCGGCAGCCCGACTTCTACCATCAGGCGAGCGCGTTGTGCAGCTCCTGCTCGACCGCCTCCCAGTTGACGAGGTGGTTGAGGAACGCCGCCACGTAGTCCGGGCGCCGGTTGCGGTAGTCGAGGTAGTAGGCGTGCTCCCACACGTCGATCCCCAGGATCGGCCGCATGTCGTGTACGAGCGGGTTCTCGCCGTTCGGAGTCTTCGACACCTTGAGCCGATCGCCGTCGAGCGACAGCCAGGCCCAGCCCGAGCCGAACTGGGTTACGGCCGCCGTCTTGAACTGCTCGGTGAAGGCTTCGAAAGAGCCGAAATCGTGTTCGATCCGCTTGAGGAGCTCGCCACCCGGCTTGCCGCCGCCGCCGCGGCGCATCACCTTCCAGAACAGGATGTGGTTCCAGTGCTGACCGGCATTGTTGAACACCGAGGCCTTGGCCGGATCCTTGAAGGTCAGGCGGCAGATCTCCTCGAGGCTCTTCCCCTCGAGGTCGGTACCGGCGATCAGATTGTTGAGGTTGGTGACGTACGCTTGGTGGTGCTTGCCGTGGTGCAGCTCGAGGGTCTCTCTGCCCATGTACGGCACCAGGGCATCGTGCGGATAGGGAAGGTCGGGCAGGGTGAAGGCCATGGTCTGGGCGCCTCTCCGTTGTGGGCTCGTAGCTGCCGTCGGACAGGCCGCTAGATAGGGCCTGGCTGCGGCCGATGAAAGCCCGCTCCGCACGGGCGCCCCGGCCATGAACGAGGAGTCCGGGCTCGATCGGCTCCTCGCCCAGGGTCGCCGTCTCGACCCCGACCGGACTCTCTGCGTGCTCTTCGCGCCGGCCGCGCGGCGCGCCGAGCTTCTCGCGCTCGTGCTGCTCAACCAGGAACTGGCGCGGGTCGCGGAGACCGTCCGCCAGCCGCTCGCCGGAGCGATCCGACTGCGATTCTGGCGTCACCAGCTCGCTGCCGCTGCGTCCGGAGCCGCTTGCGATCATGCCCTGGCTCGCATCCTCGCAGAACCGCTGCGCGAGGGCCGGCTCCCACTCCCCGAACTCGAGGTGTTGATCGATGCTCGCGAGAGCGAGCTCGAGGGGCTCCTCGAGGAGAATTGGGTTCCGACCGGTCCGCGGCCGTCGATGGCCGCACTCGAGGCCCACGTCCGCGCGACGTCGGGCGGGCTCGCGCGGGCGATGGCGCGCCTTCTCGGCGCTCCGGATGCGATCGTGACCGCCGCCGAGGCCGCGGGCACGGCCTACGGCCTCGTCGGCCTGGTGCGGGCGGCCCCGTTCGAGGCGGCCCGAGCCCGCCGGATCCGCGTCCGCTCGCTGCTCGACGCCGCCGGCCTCGACCCCGGCGGGCCCCGGCGCACGGAAGACAGGGATCGTCTGTGCGCACTCGCTCGGAGCCTCCTCGGCCGGGCGGAGGCCGCTATCCGGTACGTCCGGGCGGAAGGGGGGCCGACGGATCGCGCCTGCCTCGCCCCCTTTCTCCTGGCCACGGTGGCCGAGGTGCAACTGCGTGCCTTGCAGCGGGTCGGTTGCGATCCCTACCGCCTGCCGGCCCGGCCGGGCGCGGCTCTCCTGCCTCTGCGGTTGCTGTACGCTTGGCTCCGCCGCCGGGCCTGAGCGGGGCGTCCGAGCGAACGTGCGCCCGAACTCGGCGACGAGGCCGCCGAGCTTCCCGCCGACGGTGCCGAGACGGGCGGGATGCACAGGAGCGGGGCAGGCAGTCGCACCATCCAATCTCGGGAGCCCGCGCGCGGTGGTGGCGCCGGAGTGCCCCGCACAGGATCGCCGCGGCGAAGAGTTGCGGAACGGTCAACGATGGGTCGGATGCGGCTGGCCCGCGATTTGCCTCTTGCCGAGCGGGCCTCGGGCGGATTTCCTCGACCCGGGCAGCGCGCGGGTGGGAGGTGGCGATGCGGATGCGGTTCGCGGCGGTGGCGTTGGCGGCGGGGCTGGCGACGGGCGAGGCCGAAGCGGTCGACATCAAGTTCACGCTCGACTGGGCGTTCCAGGGCCCGACCTCGGCCTTCCTCGCGGCCAAGGAGCTCGGCTATTTCAAGGAAGCGGGCCTCGAGGTGACGATCGACCGCGGCTCCGGCTCGGCGGGTGCCATCCAGCGGGTCGCGACCGGCGCCTATCAGATGGGCTTCGCCGACATCAACGCTCTGGTCGAGTTCAACGTCGCCAATCCGGGCCAGGCGGCCAAAGCCGTGCTCATGGTCTACGACGCACCGCCGTTCGGCCTCTACGCACTCAAGAAGAGCGGCATCAGGGAGCCCAAGGACCTGGTCGGCAAGAAGCTCGGCGCCCCGGTCTTCGACGCCTCCTACAAGCTCTTCCCGGCGTTCGCCGCCAAGGTCGGCATCGACCCCGCAGCGGTCCTGCGGGTCAACATGGACCCGCCCCTGCGGGAGGCCATGCTGGTGCGGGGGGAGGTCGATGTCATCTCGGGCCATTACTTCAGTTCGATGCTGGACCTTCAGTCCAAGGGGGTGAAGCCCGAGGACATCTCCGTGATGCTGTACAAGGATTACGGGATGGACTTCTACGGCAATGCGGTGATCGCCGCCCAGCGCTTCATCGCCGAGCAACCCGAGGCCGTCCGCCGCTTCAACGGCGCCGTCACCAGGGCGATGCGCTGGGTGATCGCCAACCGCGACCGCGCGATCGACATCGTGGCCAAGACCGACCCGTTGATCGACAAGAAGCTCGAACGCACCCGGCTCGACATGGCGATCGACCTCAACATTCTGACGCCGCGCGTCAAGGCCGTCGGGATGGGGGCGATCGAGCCGGCCCGGCTCGAGAGCGCGATCCGGCAGATCTCCCAGGCGGTCAAGCTCGCGAGTGCGCCGAAGGTCGAGGACATCTGGACCGACGCCTTCCTTCCGCCCCCGGCCGAGCGCAAGCTCGTCGACTGAGCGCCCGGGGCGGTTCGTCTCGATGGCGCTGATCGAGGCCGAGCGGGTGGCACTGCGCTATGGTGGACCCGCCGGCACGCTCGCCCTCGAGGATTTTTCGCTCACCGTGGAGCCCGGCGAGTTCGCCGCCCTCGTCGGGCCCTCGGGCTGCGGCAAGTCCTCCTTCCTCAAGGTGGTCTCGGGGCTGCATCCGGTCTCCGCGGGCAGCGCCCGGCTGCACGGTACGCCGATCTCCGGGCCGCAGCACGGTATCGGCATGGCCTTCCAGAACGCCACCCTCCTTCCCTGGCGCACGACCCTCGAGAACGTTCTCCTGCCGCTCGAGGTGAGCCGCGACCATCGCGCGACCTTTCACCGGAAGCGGGCCGAGCACGAGGCCCGCGCGATGGCCCTGTTGCGCACCGTTGGGCTCGCCGAGTTCCGCGACCACGCACCCTTCCAGCTCTCGGGCGGCATGCAGCAGCGCGCCAACCTCTGCCGTGCGCTCGTTCACGAGCCCGAGATCCTCCTCCTCGACGAGCCCTTCGCGGCCCTCGACGCGTTCACCCGCGAGGAACTCTGGGGTGTGCTGCAGGACCTCTGGATGCAGCGCCGGTTCACCGTGCTGCTCGTCACCCACGATTTGCGCGAGGCCGTGTTCCTGGCCGACCGGATCCACGTGGTGAGCCGCCGACCGGGCCGGATCGTCAAGACCCGAGCCGTGGATCTGCCGCGACCGCGCACGCTTTCCACCACCTTCGAGCCCGCCTTCGTCGACATCGTCCACGAGCTGCGGGACGAGATCAGCCGGGTGCGCCAGGGATGAGCGAGACCCGTTGCCTACAGCTCGCCCCCTGGCTCGCAACCCTGGCCCTCGTGGCCCTCTGGGAGACCGGCTGCCGGGTCTTCGCGGTCGAAGAGTTCCTGCTGCCGACACCGAGCGCGAGCCTCGCGGCGCTCTGGGAGTATGCCGGCGCGATCTGGCACAATGCCGTTTTCACCTTGTGGGTCACACTCCTCGGCTTCGCGCTCGCGGTCGTCTTCGGCCTTGTGCTCGGGGTAGCGACGGGGGCGAGCCGGCTCGCCTACGCCGCCCTCTACCCCATGCTGATCGGCTTCAACTCGATCCCGAAAGTGGCGATCGTTCCGATCCTCGTGATCTGGTTCGGGATCGGTGCGGTGCCGGCGGTGCTCACGGCGTTCTTGATCAGCTTCTTTCCGATCGTCGTGAATGTCGCCACCGGCATCGCCACGCTCGAGCCCGAACTCGAGGATGTCCTCCGCTCGCTCGGTGCCCGTCGGCGCGACATCCTGCTCAAAGTCGGCCTGCCCCGGGCGATGCCCTACTTCTTCGCCTCCCTCAAGGTAGCCGTCACTCTCGCCTTCGTGGGCTCGGTGATCTCCGAGACGATCGCCGGCAACCGTGGCATCGGCTATCTGATGTTGCAGGCGTCCTCGAGCTTCCGCACCCCGCTGGTCTTCGCCGGCCTCGTCACCGTCGCGGTCATGGGCATCGGCATGTACGCGGTGTTCGCCTGGCTCGAACAACGGATGACCGGCTGGGCCTTCAGGGGCCAACAGCCGGTCGGTTGAGCAGGGTTTGCGGCTCTTGTCGAATTCGCCGCCTCGTCCCTGCCCCGTAGGACGAGGCGCGATCCGTCGGAAGAGGCTGGGGATAGCCCTGGCTCAGTTCACGTAATATTTGTGGTACTTGCTGTAGTAGTGGTCGACCCCACCATAGCCGTAACGCGCATGCTTCTTGACGTCGACCTGGGTGATGACGCAGCCGCCGAGCGGCACCCGGTGCTCGACGAGCTGCTTCAACGCGTCTTCCGCCACGTCTTTCGTGGTCTTCTCCCAGCGGACCACGAACAGAACGGTATCCGCGTGCTCGGCAGTGAGCTTGCTGTCGGTCACCCCGAGCACGGGGGTGCTGTCGAGGACGATGTAGTCGTAGCGCTCCCGCAATGAGGCCAGGAGCTCCCTCATCCGCTGCGAGGCGATGATCGCCCCGGGATTGGCGGACTGGCGATCGACAGAGATCACGTCGATTCCGAGCTCGGGAACCGGGTAAATGAGCTCGTCGGCCGAGGCGTCCCCTGCCATGTACTCGACCAGCCGGCCGAGGCTCTTCGTGCCGAGTTCGCGCCCCACCGATGGATGTCGGATATCGAGATCGAGGAGCACGACCTTGTGCCCCGCCTGGGCGAGCGAAGTGGCAAGGCTGATCGACAGCGTCGTCTTGCCTTCGGCCGGGACCGAGGATGTCACCTGGATTACCCGTGGTGGCCGGTCGACGTTCGAGAGCCGAAGGGCCGTGAACACCTGGCGGATCGTCTCGGCGTAGATCGACAGCGGCTTGGCGACCTGATAGCCGGCGAGACCGCCGTGTTTCTTGGTGACACTCGGGCTCACATAGGGCACGAGGCCGAGACAGGGCAGCCCGAACAGCCGCTCGATCTCTTTCCCGCTGCGGATCGTGTTGTCGAGTCGCTCGACCGCCCAGGCGAGACCGGTGCCGGCAAGCGAGGAGACGAGGAAACCCGCGAGCACCCAGAAGAGCGGTGGGCGCGAAGAGGGAGTCTCGGGCGGCTTCGCGCGCGCGACGACCTTGGCGTCCGCCGCGGCGAGCTGCTGCTGCTCGCGCGTCTCCTTGAGCCGCTGGAGGAATTGCTCGTAGAGCGCCCGATTGACGGCCACCTGCCGCTCGAGCTCGCGGAGCTTGATCTCCGCCTGGCCAGCCTTGTCCGTCTCGTTCATGAGCCGGGCGATGTCTTGCTCGATCGAGCGCTCGCGCGCCTGCAGAACGCGGATCTCGTTGGCGGTGTTGTCGACGATGCGCTGCACCTCGGCGCGGATCTTCTCCGCCACCTTGGCCTGCTCGGCCTTCAAGAGCTGGACCCGCGGGTGCTTCTCTCCGAACGTGCTCAAGAGCTCCGCCTCGGCCTTCTGCAGCTCCCGCTCCTGCTCCCAGAGCCGGGTCATGTAGGGAGAGTTCATGACCTCGGAGAGCGTGTAGAGGCTCTCCCGCCGGTTCTGCAGGTCACGGATGTAGCGCAGCCTGGACTCCTTCTCGCTCCGCTCGGCCCGTGCCTGGACCAGCATCTGGGTCAGATTCATGATCTGCTGACCCTGGAGCGACAGCCCCTTGGTTTCATAGAGACCGTATTTCGAGCGATACTGTTCGATCTCGGCCTCGCCCGAGACAACTTGCTCCTGCAGCTCGGCGACCCGGATCTCGAGCCACTCGGTAGCCTTCTGCGTAATCCCGGCCTTCTCCTGAACCTGAGCTGCGATGTAGAGGTCGGCGAGGCCGTTGGCGATCCGTGCCGCCTCGGCCGGGCTCGGCGAAGAGTAGTTGATCGAGAGGACGAGCGAACGACCTTCCTGCTTGACCTTCAAATTGTCGAGGAGCTTGTCGATCCGCTGCTCCTTGGCGACCTCGTAAGCCAGCTCCGGCTCGACCTCCGGTTGCTCCTGGGCGAGTCCCGTGGCGAAGAGCCAGTCCTGTGGCAGCCACGGTCCGACGGTTTCCGCGAGCCAGGCGACGACCGGGCTCCTGGGCTCGGGCGGCGGCAGCGGCGCGTTGCGATCGACGAGATCGAGCCGCTCGACGAGCTGGTCGAGCATGGCACGCGACTGGATCAATCGGATCTGGGTCTCGACCGTGGCGGCATCCGCGGACAACCCGGCCGCCACGGCCTGGATGTCGATGATCTTGGCTTCCTTGGGTTCGATCTTGACGAGCGCCTGAGCGGTGTAGACCGGCTTGCGGGAGAAGCCCCAATAGCCGGCGGCCAGGGTCCCTACCAGCGTCACCCCCAGGATGAGACCGCGCCGGCGCCGGAAGAACGCGAGGAGACCGCGCAGGTCGAGACCTCCCTCGGCCGACTCCTGCGGTGCACCGTAATAGCTGTCGCCGGCCGGCTCCGAGCCCGGCTCCGCCTTTCCCCTCATCACCCGACTCGCATGCTCCGCCGCACACCACGCACGGCGTTTTTGTCACCCATTACCGGCACCATGGTCAGGCCAGGGTCCGGTGTAAAGAAGTCTCATGCCGCGATCTATTCAATCAACGAGCGACAGTCCGAACGCCGGCTTCGCCGGGACCGCCCCGTGGATCCGGTTTCGAGCCACAACCGGCCTCACTCGCCGTCGTCGCGTTCCGACGCCTCCTCCTCGGCGACGCGCTCGATGGCACGAGCGAGCTCGTAGGCGAGCTCCGGATCGTTCGTGATTCGCGGCGGCAGCGTCGTGGCGGCGCCGCGCTCGAGCAGGAGCCGCGCAGTCGCCCGTAAATTTTGGCGGGCCGCGTCGGCCAGGATTCGAGGGAGCGCGCCTTCGAGTTCCGCGTCGCGCTCACCCTCGAGAGCGATCAGGACCGCGAGACGGTTGAGCGCGTAGTCGGGCGCATAAGGGATGACACGCAGGCCCGAACGGAGCAGCTCCGCTGCCCGAGCAGGATCTTCGCGCCGAAGCGCCGCGAACGGCACCATGGCCCAGACGGTCGGATCCGCCGGTGCCAGCCGTGCGGCCGACAGAAACTCGGCTTCCGCAGCGACCGAGAACCGCTGCGCCTCGTCCTCCGGACGCCGCTCCGCCTCGAGCAGATAGGCCATCGCCAGATCGCGATGCGCGCGCGGCCGGGCCACACGCTCCACACTCGCCCGACGCGTCGACACGAGCCGTTCGAGCCCCTCCGGCCCCGGCGCGACACCGTCGTAGAGAAGGCCGGCCGCCGCGTCGCCCGGCAATTCGACGAAGGGCGCCTCGGCGAGCGGCAAACCGCCGACTAGCTGAACTCCCGCGGCGGCCGCCAGGAGAACGCCGAGAAGCCGCGCCAACGCCACGCGACCGCCACCGGAGAGTCCGGGGTCGGCCGATCAGTGACTCGGGCTCGGCGGGCAACGGACCGGAAAGAAGGGGCGCCCCGTGATCCCGAAGTGCGTATTCGAAATGAAGCACGCGACGTTGCGGACGAACTTCTTGGTGGTCGGCGGGAACGGCTTCGCCGAAAACAGCGGCCCGTAGGGAAGCGC
>DAIOUO010000140.1:0-8611 GCA_036759485.1 Geminicoccaceae bacterium
CCCATGACCGCGCTCAACCCGCTGATGACCGTGGGCGCGCAGATTGCCGAGATTCTGCAGCTCAAGCGCGGCCTCACGGGCGCGCAGTGCGCGCAGGCCGCCATTGAGCTGCTCGCGCAAACCGGCATCCCCGAGCCCGCGCGGCGCGCGGGCAGCTTTCCGCACCAGCTCTCGGGCGGCCAGCGCCAGCGTGTGCTGATCGCCATGGCCCTGATCGGCCGGCCGGACCTGTTGATCGCCGACGAACCCACGACCGCCCTCGACGTCCAGCTCCAGGCCCAGATCCTGGCACTCCTGGCCGAGCTGGTGGCCGAGCGGCGGATGGCCGTGCTGTTGATCACCCACAATCTCGCGGTGGTCTCGCAGGTCTGCACGGAGGTGGCGGTGATGTACGCCGGCACGATCGTCGAGCGGGGGCCGGTCGCGGCCGTGCTCGGCCGGCCGGCCCACCCCTACACCCGCGCCCTCCTCGCGGCGGTGCCGGTCGAAGGTGTTCCGCGCGGCGGCCTCGCGAGCCTGCCCGGGTCGGTGCCCGATCTCGTCCGGCCGCCCCCGGGCTGTCGCTTCGCGCCGCGCTGCCCGCTCGCCCGCCCGGCCTGTGCGGCCGGGCCGCCGCGGCCCGTGGCGCTCGGCGGCGGCCGCGAGGTGGCGTGTCCACGGGTGGGCCAGGCGGCCTGATGCTCGAACTCGAACGCGTCTCGAAGACCTACCGAACGGGTGGCGGCCCGTTCCGGCCGGGGCGGCCGATGGTCGCCCTCGAGCAGGTCTCGCTCGCCGTACGGCACGGCGAGAGCTTCGGCCTGGTCGGCGAATCGGGCTCGGGCAAGACCACCCTCACCCGCTTGATCCTGCGCCTCGAAGAGCCCGATTCGGGCCGCATACGGCTCCTCGGCGAGGATCTCTCGAGGCTCGGCCGGGCCGCGCTGCGCCGGCTGCGCGCCAAGGTCCAGATCGTCTTCCAGGACCCGTACGCCTCGCTCGACCCGCGCATGACGGTGCACGACATCGTGGCCGAACCCATGTTCGTGCACCGCGCCACGCTCGGCCTCGACCGGCGGGCGCGGACCGAGCGGGTGGTGGAGCTTTTGGGCCTCGTCGGCCTCGGGCCGCAGCATCTGCACCGCTACCCGCACGAGTTCTCGGGCGGCCAGCGCCAGCGGATCGGCATCGCCCGGGCGCTCGCCACCGGGCCCGAGCTCCTGCTGCTCGACGAGCCGACCTCGGCGCTCGACGTCTCGGTCCAGGCCCAGGTGTTGAACCTGCTGTGCGACCTCCAGGCCCGGCTCGGCCTCACCTACCTCTTCATCAGCCACGATCTCGCGGTGGTCCGCTACATGTGCGACCGGCTCGCCGTGATCCGCGCCGGCCGGATCGTCGAGGAGGGGCCCACCGAGCGGGTCTTCCGCGAACCGGCGCACGACTACACCCGGGCGCTCCTCGCCGCCGTGCCGCGCTTCGCCCCGGCCTCTGCCACGGCCGCCGCCCCAGCCCGCCGCTAGCGCTCGGCGAGCCGGTGCAGCCGGCAGCCCTCGCGCGCCACGAGGTGGAGGAGGCCGAAATGATCGTCGGCGAGATCGGCGCGGTACTCCGGCCGGCCCATGAGCCCCCGCCAGGGATGGTCGACCGCGCGCAGCACCGCGAAGCGCTCCCGAGTGAGCTCCAGGATCCGCGCCTTGCCGGCGTCGCTGTGGTATTCGAGGAGGAGGAGCGAAGTCTCGGCGAGATCGAGATGCTCCAAGATCTCGGGCTCGGCCCCCTCGACGTCGAGCTTGACGATGTCGGCCCTGGGCAGGGTGCGCGGGTGGACGGTCGGCACGAACACGCCCTCTTCGGCCGGCACGCGCGCGAACATGCCCTCGATCACCCGCACGATGCCGGCCTCGCCGTCGCCCGGATAGCGGCCGAAGCAGAGGATCCGCTCCTCTTCGGTGGGCCAGACCGCGGCGTGGTGGCGGACGACGCCCGCGAGATGCCGCGTGTTGCGCTCGAGGAGGGCGAAGGTGCCGGGATGCGCTTCGTAGCAGGCGATCCGGCTGCCGGGCCAGCGCAGGCTCGCCCAGACGGCGAAGGCACCGACATTGGCGCCGATGTCGAGAATAGCGAGGTTCTCGCCGAAATGGCCGGTCTCGTACTCGCCCGAGAGCACGCTCTCGAGGGCCGGGACCATGCTCTCGGGACAGTCGAGGGCGATCGGGATCCGCGCCTCGAGCAGCGCCGGGGCCATGGCACCACCTCCCCTCTGCCGGCGCACCCGCCGGGCCGCCGACAGCCGCGAACGCACCACGGCTCCCGAGAACCTGCAAGCCTCGACCCGGGCCGGCCGGACGGGGCGCGGAGCCCGGCCGGCGGGGAGGGATGGCGCGCGGTTGACCCGGGGAGTCGGCCGTCGCATTGAGGAGGATACGGGGGAGGGCAGGTTCCGGGGAGAGAGCCATGAAGGTGCGCGACATTCTCGCGAGGAAGGGGCGAAGGGTGGTCACCATCCGCTCCGACGCCACGATCGAGACGGCGGTCCATCGGCTCGCACTCGAACGGATCGGGGCGCTCGTCGTCAGCGAGGACGGCGAGGCGGTCGAGGGGATCCTCTCCGAGCGCGACATCCTGCGCGGGCTCGCCGAGGAGGGAGCGGCGATCCTCGGTGCCGGCCGCCGGGTGGGCGAGCTCATGACCCGGGCGGTCCGCACCTGCGGACCCGAGGACGGTGTGAAGGAGATCATGGACACGATGACCCGCTACCGGGTCCGTCACCTGCCGGTCACGGAGGGCGGCCGGCTGATCGGGATCGTGAGCATCGGCGACGTGGTCAAGAACCGGCTCGAGGAGATGGAGCTCGAGACCAACGTGCTGCGCGACGTGGTGCTGGCCGGCCGCTGATCCGAGCCCGCCGCAGCCGATCGGGCCTCAGCTCAGAGATAGGCGATCGCCCGGCCGAGCCCGGCGACGAGCGGCCAAAGGAGGAGCGAGACCAGCGCGCCGCGCCGCACGGCCGGCGGCAGCGAACCGTCGAGGGCCGCGAAGCGGGGTCCGGCGGCGCGGTGGACGAGGAGGACGTTCAAGAGGGCCACGGCCACGAGCGCGAGCTTCCCGAGCATCAGGGGATGCGCCAGGAGCGCCGCCGCGTCCGCGAGCAGCATCACGGCACCGGTCGGCACCTGGATCGCCACGCCGGTTGCCGCGAGCGGTACGAGCAGGCGGGCGAGCGGGCGGGCCGGGACCGAACGGGCGAGCCCGAGGAGCCTCAAATCGAGCGCCAGGATCGGGCCCAGCAAGAGGCCGAGCCCCAACACGTGCAGCACGCTCGCCACCGGATAGGCCCAGAGCGAGCGGCGGACCGCGGCCGAGGCGGCGGTCGTCTCGATCCAGGCGCCGAGCGGCCCGAGGAGGCCCGCCGCCTCGTGCTCCACCGGCCGGCCTCAGCGCAGCTGGGTGATCTTGCCCTGGACCTTGATCCACTCCGCCCGCAGCTCGATCTCGCGGGTCCGGTGCGGGTAGCCCATCACCTCGACCGTGTCGCCGACCCGGATCTGCCTCTCCTCGAGGCCGCGATTGATCATCCGGAAGGGCGGGGCGAGGACGACCTCCCAGACTTTCTCGGGGGTCCCGAGGATCAACACGCCGTGCGGGTTCTCGAAGCCGATCCGCTCGACGACGCCGGTCAGCGTGAGCGGCCGCTCGGAATCGTAGGAGCCCCAGCCGTGGTGCGCCCGCGCGCTCTTCGCGAGCGCGAGGAGCGGGGGCAGGGCCAGGAGCGATGCGGCGAGGAACAGGGTGCGACGGCGCATGGCGCCTCTCCTCTTGCTCGGATCGAGCGGTGATATAGCGTGCGCCGCGCGCCCGCCGAGCCCGGCCGGCGATGGCTGACTCGCAGGGGAGGGACGCATGGAGGTCGAGAAGCGGCTCGAGGCGAAGGGGATCGTCCTGCCGCCGGTGAGTGCGCCGGTCGCCAACTACGTGAACGCGGTACGGACCGGCAATCTGCTGTTCCTCTCCGGCAAGGGTCCGACCTTCGAAGACGGCAGCCAAGGCACCGGCAAGGTCGGCAGGGATCTCGGCATCGAGGAGGCCTACCGGCACGCCCGGCAAGTGGGCCTCAACCTGATCGCGGTGATGAAGGCCGAGCTCGGCGACCTCGATCGGGTGGCACGGGTGGTCAAGGTCCTGGGCATGGTCAACGCCACGCCCGAGTTCAAGGACCATCCGAAGGTGATCAACGGCTGCTCCGACCTCATGGTCGAGGTGTTCGGCGAGCGCGGCCGGCACGCCCGCTCGGCGGTCGGCATGGCGAGCCTGCCGGGCGACATCTCGGTCGAGATCGAGTGCATCGTCGAGGTGGCCTGAGCCGCGACCGAGCGGACCCTCCCGCGCAGGGCTTCCCGGCGCCGGCGGCGTTGGTCGGGCGGCGGCCGGCGCGCTAGGCAGCGGGGGCGGCAGACAGCGCGGGAGAGCCCCGATGGCCGAGCGGCAGATCCTCTACGAGCGTCTCACCTGGCCCGAGATCCGCGAGGCGGCGGCACGCGACACGGTGATCTTGCTGCCCTTCGCCTCGATCGAGCAGCACGGCTTCCATCTGCCGGTCGACGTCGATCTCCGGCTCGCCCGCGAGGTGTGTCTGCGGGCCGCGCGCAAGAACCCGCACAGCCTGGTCATGACGCCCATGGCCTTCGGCTTCGAGCCGCACCACATGGCCTGGCCCGGCACGATCGACGTCGATTGGGACGTCTTGATCCGCTACGGGGTCTGCGTCGTCTCTTCGCTGGTGCGCGCGGGCTTCCGGCGGATCCTCCTGATCAACGGCCACGGCTCGAACCGGCCGATCATGGAGATGATCGTCCGCCTCGCCCAGGTGAAGCATCCCGAAGCACTCGTGGCGGGCCAGTCCTGGTTCGCGCTCGCGAAGGTGGCCGAGGTCTTCGGGCCCCTGCAGGAGAGCCGGTTCACGAGCCATGCCTGCGAGCTCGAGACCTCCGCTTACCTCGCGATCGACCCGGATGCCGTGAAGATGGAGCTCGCGGTCAAAGACGAGACCTTCCGCAGGAGCCAGCACGTCTGGGCCGATCTGACGGGCCGGCGGCCCGACCCCGATTCGACCACGCCGCTCGTGATGATGGAATATTTCTCGACCGGCTCGCTCTCGGGCGTGCGGGGAGACGCCACCAAGGGCACGGCCGAGAAGGGCGAGAAGGCGCTCGAGGCGGCCGCGGAGGAGGTCGCGGCCATCGTCGACGAGCTGCGGGCGCGGGCGATCCGGCTGCCCGAGAGCTTCCACGGCGTGCCGGTCGAGACGATCCGGCGGCGGCTCTCCGGCGGTTGAGCGACGAGGCGATCGACCGGCGGGCGGGCCCTCGGGCGGCGCTGCTGCTCTGCGCGGCGCTGGTCCCCGGGCTTGCCGGCAACATGACCTTCCAGGCGCTGATTCCGGAGCTGCAGGTGGCGCTCGCGCTCTCCGCCACCGAGGTCGGCTGGGTCTCGACGGTCAACTACCTCGCCTATGCGGCGGCCGCCCCCCTGCTCGTGAGCCTCACCGATCGGGTCGATGCGCGCCTCGTGATGGCGGCGGGGCTCCTGGTCTCGGCCCTCGCGGGCCTCGGCTCGGCGCTGCTGCTCGACGGGTTCGCGTCCGCCTTGCTCTGGCGCGGGCTCGCCGGGGTCGGCATCGCCGGCACCTACATGCCGGGGCTGAAAGCGCTGACCGACCGTACCGCCGGGCCGGGCCAGGCGCGGCTGCAGGCGCTCTTCACCGCGGTCTACTCGGTCGGCACCGCGCTCTCGGCCTGGCTCGCCGGGCTCCTGCTCGTAGCCGCCGGCTGGCGCGCCGCCTTCGCGGCCTCGGGGCTGTTGCCGGCGCTCGCCGCACTCGCCCTCCTGCCGCTCGCCCCGCACCGGCCGGTCGGCCGGGGCGCGGGTGGCGGGCGGGGCCTGGGTGCGGTGCTCGGCCAGCGCCGGGCGATGGGCTTCGCGCTCGCTTACGGCGCCCACTGCTTCGAGCTGTTCGGGTTCCGCACCTGGCTCGTGGCGTTCCTGGTCTTCGCCGCGGTGGAGAGCGGGGCGGGGGTCGAGCGGGCGAGCGTGGCCACCCTCGCCACGCTCGTGCTGCTGATCGGTCTGCCGGCTTCGCTCCTCGGCAACGAGCTCGCCGGCCGGCTGCCGCGCGCGCCGGCCGTCGCCGGGCTCATGCTCGCTTCGGCACTCCTGGGCGCGAGCCTCGGCCTCTGGGTGGGGGCCGGCTTCGCCGCGGTGCTCGCCGTCACCTTCCTCTACGGGGCGCTCGTGATGGCCGACAGCGCTGCGATCACGGTGGGCACCGTGCAGGCGGCGACGGTCGAACTGCGGGGCTCCACCCTCGCGGTGCAGACCTTCTTGGGCTCGATCGGGGCGATGCTGGCGCCCCTTCTCTCCGGCATGGTGCTCGACGCGCTCGGGGCCGAGAGCCGGGCCGGCTGGGCCGCGGCCATGGCCACGGTGGCGGCCGGGGCGTTGCTCGGCCCCGTGGCGCTGCGCGCGCTGGCCCGCTGAGCCGGCTCAGGCGAAGGGGAGCGGCCCGGCGCCCTCGGCGAGGACGCCGCCCGAGATGTCGATCTCGAGGTCGTCGAAGCGCAGCACCTCGATGTTGGCGAAGGTGACGCTGCCCTGGTCGCCGTCGCTCGAATCGACATCGACGATGGTGAGCTTCTTGCCCTTCGCAACCGCCCCGAAACCGTCGGCCGGACCGTCGAAGACGAGCACGTCACGGCCGAGACCGCCGTCCACCTTGTCCTTGCCGGGACCCGGCTCGATCAGGTCGTCGCCGCCGAGTGCGGTGATCTTGTCGTTGCCGGCGAGGCCGCGGATCTCGTCCGCGTCCTCGGTGCCCTTGAGCTTGTCGTTGCCGGGCGTGCCGGCGATCGGCAGCCTGTCGACCACCCGGAGCAGGGTCGAGACGGAAGCGCCGCCGCCGAGGGTCTCGAGCGCCACCCGCTTGCCGGTGAAGTCGCCCTCGAGGGTGATCAGGCTCTCGCGCGTGCCGTCGGCGTCGCCGTCGATCTCGAGGATCAGCGAACCGGGCGCGGCCACGATCTGCCGCGGTGTCAGGCCGACCCCGAAGAGGTGCAGCACGTCGAGCGCGCCGAAGTCGGCGATCGTGTCGCGGTCGAGTTCGGCGAGCGTGCCCTTGACGGTGTCGGCGCCGGGCCCCGTGGCGACCCGGTCGCGCCCCGGGCCCGGATGCAGCGCGTCGTCGCCCGCACCGCCGTCGAGCGCATCGTCGCCGGTGCCGCCACGGACCGTATCGTTGCCGGCACCGCCGGCGAGCGTGTCGTCGCCGCCACCGCCGTCGACCACGTCGTCGCCGTCGCCGGCATCCACCCGGTCGGGGCCCAGCCCGGTGTAGAACTTCTCGCCCAGGAACCCCCCGAACAGGTCGTCCGGCCCGTCGCTGCCGTTGCTCGTGACCACCTCGAAGAGGTTGACCAGCGCCTGGCGAACCGCGTCCTGCAGGTTGGCGCTGTCGCGCGTGAGGGTCACCACGGCCCCGGCGCCGAGGTCGAGGACGAGCCGCTCGTAGGTGGCGCGCACGTCGACGGTCACCGCGAAGATCGGCACCGCACCGGTCTTCTCGAGGGTGGCCCTGACCTCGTCGACCGTGGCGTAGCCGTCGCCCTCGTGAAAGCTCGCGTCGGTCGACAGCAGCACGATCCGGTGCGCGTCGGCGCGCAGCGAAAGCCCGGTGCCGAGCGCCGCTGCCTCGAGGCCGTCGAGCTGCGCCTCGGGAAAGTCGCTGCCGTTGCCGAGACGGAGGCCCCGGACCGCGCCCTCCACGACCCCGGCGTCGCTGGTCCGGCCGAGATGAGCCTTGTAGACGTAGTCCTCCCTGCTGTCCTCGTTCTCCGGGTCGGGCTCGTCGATGAAGGAGGCGACCGCGAAGGCGGCCTCGGGGTCGATCGCCTTGACCTCGGCGGCGATCCCGCGCACCGCCGCCGCGACGTTCGGCAGATCGTCGCCGAACGAGCCCGAGAGGTCCTGCAGGAAGACGAGGTCGATGTCGCCGCTGAACAGGCTGTCCTTGGCGAGGTCGAGGGTCTCGTCGTCGAAGACCAGCTTCTCGACGGCGAAGAGGGTGTCGCGCCCGCCCGCCTTGGTGCCGACGATCACGGCGCCCGCGGTCCGAGTGATCCGCGCCTCGCTCGCAGGCCCCTCGAAGAAGGCGATGTCCGAGCCCTCGCCGCCGTCGAGCCGGTCGTTGCCGGCCCCGCCACGGAGGAGGTCGCCGCCGACGTTGCCCAGGAGCACGTCGGCGAACGAGCTGCCGACGAGCTGGTCGGCCCCGGACCCGCCGCTGATCCTGACGCCCGCCTCCGACAGGACCGCGTCGATGGACGTCCCCCGGCGGTCCTGGACGACCACCGCTTCGACATGCGCCGGCACCGAGAAAACAGCGAGGGGCGAACCACTCGCCGAGACCCAGTTCGCCGCGAGGAAGACCGTGTCGTAGCCCTCGCCGGGCAGCTCGACGATCGCCTCCTCGAGAACCACCCCGGCGACCTGGTCGGCCGTGTAGATGTCGTCGCCGGGCCCGCCCACGAGCAGGTCGGCGCCGCGGCCGCCGTCGAGATCGTCGGCGCCGCCGAGCCCGTAG
>DAIOUO010000141.1:0-8606 GCA_036759485.1 Geminicoccaceae bacterium
GGACGGCCGCGACCTCCCTCGGCTCGCCGGCGCCGCTCCGTCGGGCGAGCTCGGCGATGTCGAGACGGTAGAGCCAGAGGCCGCTCGCCACGATGATCGCGGCGCCGGCCAAGGTCGTGGACCGCGGCACGTCGCCGAACGCCAGGTAGCTCGCCGTCATCGCCCAGACCAGCTGGAGATAGTTGAAGGGGCTCACCCGCGAGGCCTCGGCCCGACGCAGCGCCAGGATGATCATGAGGTGGCCGATGGCACCCAGCACGCCGGTCGCCACCATGAGGGCGAGGTCGAAGAGCCCCGGCGTGCGCCAACCCCAGGGCAGGAGTGCGGTGAACAGGACGGCGCCCACGAGCCCGCTGAACAGCAACGAGACCAAGGGCTCGGCCTCGCGGACCATGCGGGTGCTGATCTGGTAGACGGCGTAGGCCGTGGCGCAGCCGAGCGCCAACAGGGCGCCCGGGCCGACTCCGCCCGCACCGGTAGGCCGAACGATCAAGAGCGCGCCGAGAAAGCCCGTGCCGATCGCGAGCCAGCGCAAGAACGACACCCGCTCGCGCAGCACGAGGAGGGCGATCGCCGCGACGATGATGGGGGAGAGGAAGGTGATCGCCGCCACGTCGCCGAGCGGGAGGTACATCAGTGCCGAGAAATTGAGCAGCGTGCTCGAGCCGAGCAGTACCGAGCGGGCGAGCTGGATGCCGGGCTCGCGGGTGCGCAGCGCCCCGACCACCGCACCCGGGATGACGATCGCCACGAACAGGACGTGGAAGAAGGTGCGGGCCCACAGGAGCATCAGGACCGGGTAGCGGGCCAGGAGCGCCTTCACGATCGCGTTCATGACGGCGAACAGGAGCCCGCCCGTCGCCACGAGCCCGATCGCCGCGAGGATCGTTCGTCTGCCTTCGTCCACCCGTCCGTCCCGTCGCCCGATGGCCGCACCCGCCGCGGTGCGCTATCTGCCGCCCTCGGTGTCGCAGAGCCGGAGGCCCACCGCCATGCTCCATTTCGACGAGGCCGAGTTCGCCGAGCGCAAGGCCCGCACGCTCCGGGCCATGGCCGAGGCCGGGCTCGACGGGCTGTTGATGTTCAAGCAGGAGAGCATGTACTGGCTCACCGGCTACGACAGCTTCGGCTTCTGTTTCTTCCAGTGCCTCGTGTTGACCGGGTCGGGCGACCTCGTCCTGCTCACCCGCGCCCCCGACCTGCGCCAGGCGCAGCTCACCTCGATCCTCTCCGACATCCGTGTGTGGCGGGACCACGAGGGTGCCGACCCGGCCCGGGAGCTCGTGGCGATCCTCGCCGAGAAGGGTCTCCTGGGGCGCCGCCTCGGGGTCGAGTGGGAGGCACACGGCCTCACGGCCGCCCGAGGCCGGCGGCTCGCCGGCGCGCTCGAGGGCCGCGCCCCGACGGAGGACGCCTCGCTGCTCGTGAGCCGGCTGCGGCTCGTCAAGTCCCCGGCCGAACTCGTCTTCGTGCGCCGCGCCGCAGAGCTCGCCGATGCCGCCCTCGAGGCGGCGATCGCCCATGCTCGTCCGGGCGCCGAGGAGGGGGTGATCCTCGCCCGCATGCACGATGCGATCTTCGAGGCCGGCGGCGACTATCCGGCCAACCCGTTCATCATCGGCTCGGGCCGCGAGGCCCTGCTCTGCCGCTACCATGCCGGCCGCCGGCGGCTCGATCCGGTGGACCAGCTGACCCTCGAGATCGCCGGGGTCTGGCGGCAGTACCATGCCTGCCTCATGCGCACGCTCCTGATCGGTCCCGTGCACCCCGCGCACGCCCGGCTGTTCGAGATCTGCCGCGAGGCGCTCGCCGCCTGCGAGGAGCGGCTGCGCCCGGGCCGGACCTTCGGCGAGGTCTTCGCGGCGCACGCGACCACCTTCGACCGGCACGGGCTCGGCCCGCACCGGCTCAACGCCTGCGGCTATTCGCTGGGCGCGGTCTACGCCCCCTCCTGGATGGACTGGCCCATGGTCTATGCCGACAATCCCGTGCCGCTCGAGCCCGGGATGGTCGTCTTCCTACACATGATTCTGGCCGATTCGGACAGCGGTCGGGCGATGACGCTCGGGCGGACGCTGATCGTGGGCGAGGGCGCGCCCGAGATCCTCTCGCGCCTGCCGCTCGAGGTCGCGGTCGGTTGACGGGGCCGGGGCTTGGCCGGTCGGCACGCCGTTCGCTAGAGCGGGGACGGACGGAGCGGTGGCGGAACCGCCGCCCGCGGGTCCGGGCGCGGGACCGGCCCGTGCCCCGGGAACGCCCGACCCGAGCCCGAGGAACGCCATGTCGATCGACGCCTGCCTCGCCGAACTCGCCGACCTTCTCGTCGACACCCAACCGCAGCGGGTGCGCCGGCGCTCGCGCGACTTCTATTGGTACTCGCCCATCCTCAAACGCCGGCTCGACGCGGTGACGGCGGATGCGGTCGTCACACCGCGCAGCGAGGAGGAGGTGGTGCGCGTGTTGGCCGCCGCCTACAGGCACGACGTGCCGGTCACCGCCCGCGGCGGCGGCACCGGCAATTACGGCCAGGCGATGCCGCTCAAGGGCGGGATCGTGCTCGACCTCTGCGAACTCGCTGCCATCGAGCGGATCGAGCACGGCCGGATCCGGGTCCAGGCCGGCCTCAAGATGGCCGAACTCGACGCCGCGACCATCGCGCACAGCCGCCAGGAGCTCCGGCTGCACCCCTCGACCCACAAGACCGGGACGATCGGCGGCTACATCGCCGGGGGCTCGAGCGGGGTGGGCTCGATCACCTGGGGTCTGTTGCGCGACCGCGGCAACATCCTGGGGCTCCGGGTGCTCACCATGGAAGCCCGACCGCGCATTCTCGAGCTGCGCGGCGCCGACATCCAGAAGGTGAACCACGCCTACGGCACGAACGGCATCGTCACCGTCCTCGAGCTGCCGCTCGCGCCGGCCTATCGTTGGGCCGAGGCGATCCTGGGCTTCGAGGACTTCGCCGCCGCCTGCCGTTTCGCCGACGCGCTCGCCCGCGAAGACGCGATCCTCAAGAAGCTCGTCACGGTGATCCAGGCGCCGGTGCCGTACGATTGGCTGTTCCCCGAGCGTGGTATCGGGCGGGAGGAGACGGCCGTCCTCGTGATGGTGGCCGACTTCGCTTTCGAGGCGCTCCTCGATCTGCTCCGCCTGCATCCGGGCCGGCTCGTCTGGCAGGGCTTCACCGACGAGGCCACGGGGGGCAGGCTGCCGCTCTTCGAGTACAGCTGGAACCACACCACGCTGCACGCCCTCAAGCACGACCGGACGATCACCTATCTGCAGACGCTCTTTCCGCCGCCCGATCATCTCGACCGGGTGGCGGCGATGGCCGCGCGCTTCGGCGAGGAGGTGCCGTTGCACCTCGAGTTCGTCCGCTTCGGTGGGCAGATCGCCTGTTTCGGCCTGCAGATCGTCCGTTACAGGAGCGACGAGCGGCTCGCCCGGATCATCGAGGAGCACGAGGCCGCCGGCTGCCCGATCTTCAACCCGCACGCCTTCACCCTCGAGGAGGGCGGGATGAAGAAGGTCGACGCGCAGCAGCTCGCCTTCAAACGCGAGGCCGATCCCAAGGGCCTGCTCAATCCCGGCAAAATGCTCGGGTGGGAGAATCCCGACTGGCGGCCGGGCGAGCGGGCCTTCCTCTACGAGGCCCGTTGAGAGCCGGCCGAAAGGCGCGCTCCGGCGGCGTCCGGCGGGCCGGTTCGGACCCGCGCGCCGCCGGCACGCATGCTGCGGGCGAGTGACGAGAAGAGGAGAGGGTGGACCGGCTCGAGCTCCTGCAGGCCTTCGTGGCGGTAGCCGAGAGCGGCGGTTTCTCGGCCGCCGCAACACGGCTCGGCCTCGCCCGGGCGCTCGTGAGCAAGCGCGTCGCGGCGCTCGAGCGCCGGCTCGGTGTGCGGCTCTTGGCGCGCACCACCCGCCGCGTCGGGCTCACGGGCGAAGGCAGCGCCTTCCTGCCGCGCGCCCGGCGCATCCTCGCCGAGTATCAGGAGGGGGTGGACGAGCTCGCGCGGCACCGCGGCGAGCCGCAGGGGCGGCTCAAGATCGCGGCGCCGATGAGTTTCGGCATCCGCCATCTGGGCCAACCGATGGCGAGCTTCGCCGAGCGGTTCCCGGCGCTCGAGATCGAGCTCGTTCTCGGCGACCGGTTCGTCGACCTCGTGGAAGAGGGCTTCGATCTCGCCCTCAGGATCGGTGATCTGCCGGATTCCTCGCTGATCGCGCGCCAGCTCGCGCCGGTCCGCGTCCTGCCATGCGCCGCACCGGCCTACCTCGCACGCTACGGCACGCCGCGCGAACCCGCCGATCTCGCCCGGCACCGCTGCCTGCACTACGGCTATTCGACCACCGGCCAGCGCTGGCACCTCGAGCGTGCGGGGCGGCGGGAGACGGTGACGGTGGAAGACCGCTTCGTCGCCAACAACGGCGACGTGCTCGCCGTTGCCGCCGAGGCCGGTCTCGGCATCGCGCTCCTGCCGACCTTCATCATCGGCGACGCCCTGCGCGACGGCAGGCTCGTGCGCGTGCTCGAAGGCTGGGAGTTGCCCCGCTTCGCCCTCTATGCGGTGTGGCCACCGGGCGGGAGACCGTCGATGCGGGTGCGGGCCTTGGTCGACTTCCTGCTCGGCCGGTTCGGCGACCCGCCCTACTGGGACGCCGGAATCTGAGGTGCCCTCGGGATCAGGCGGCGGTCTTGGTCTCGCTCTTGGGCTCTTCCTTCGGCAGCTGGGCGGTCTCGTCTTCCTTCATGCCCTGCTTGAAGTTCTTGATGCCCTTGGCGAGATCGCCCATCACCGTGGGCAGCTTGCCGGCCCCGAAAATGATCAGGATCACCGCCAGCACCACGAGCCAGTGCCAAAGGCTGAACGTACCCATCTCCACCACTCCCGTGCCCGAGCGTCACGCGACCCTAACCGCTCGCTCGGGGTGTGCCAAGGCCGGCCACCCGTGAGCCCGCCGCCGCCGACCGCCGACGGTCGCCCAGAAGGTAGCGCGCGATCCGCATCGGTCGAGACCCCGGAAGACCGCTCGGGCAGGGAGACGCACCCTTGAGCCACCTCCTGGTCGACGTATCGGCCCACGGCTTCGGCCACGCGGGCCAGCTCGCACCCGTTCTCGCCGAGCTGCGGCGCCGCCGTCCCGGCCTGCGCCTCACGGTGCGCAGCACGCTTGCCGTCGACGCCCTCGCGGCGATCCTGCCGGGGCCGTTCGAGACGGCCGAGCCGGCACCCGATCCCTGCCTCCTCATGCACGACCCGGTGACGGTGGACCGGGAGGCCACCCGTGCCGCCTACGACGCCCTCGAGGTCCGATGGGACGCGATCGTGGCGAGCGATGCCGACCGGCTGCGGGGGCTACGGCCCACCCTCCTCCTGAGCAACATCGGCTTCGTCGGCATCGCGGCCGCCGCCGCGGCCGGCATCCCGGCGGTGGCACTCGGCTCGCTGAACTGGGCGGACGTCGCCGCGGCCTACGAGGTCGCCTCACCCGCCATGCTCGAGCGGATGCGCACGGCCTATCGCCTGGCCGACCGAGCCGTCCTCCTCACCCCGCATCTGCCCACCGAATGGCTCGAGCGGCGGGTGCGCGTGGGACCGGTCGCGCGGGTCGGCCGGGCCCGCCCCGAGGCGTTGCGGGCGGCGCTCGGGGTGACCGAAGGGATCGTGCTCGCCCTCGTGGCCTTCGGTGGGATCGAAGGGGCCGACCGGCTCGCGGGCCTCCCCGATCTTCCGGGCGTCCTCTGGCTCGCGGACCGGCTGGAGCGGCCGGGGATGCGCTCGACCCGCGGTCTCGCCTTGCCGTTCCCCGATCTCCTCGCGAGCGTCGACCTGCTCGTGACCAAGACCGGCTACGGTCTGTTCGCCGAGGCGGCCGCGGCCGGTACCCCGCTCCTCTATCGGGAGCGTCCGGACTGGCCCGAAGCACCCGGTCTCGAGGCCTGGATCCGCAGCGTCGGCATCGGCCGGCCACTGCCTGCCGACCCGGACGCGATCGCCCGGGCGGTGGGCGAGATCCGAGCTTCGCCGCGACCGCGGCCGGTGCCGCCCGGCGGTGTGGCCGAGACGGTGGCGGTCCTCGAGGGCTTTCTCTAGGAGAAGCCTCGGAAGCGGCCGGGGCATCGCCGGGTACCGGGGGCGGTCGGCGAGCGAGGGGAGGATCCCGATGCGGGCGTTCGAGATCCGGAGCGGTGGCGGCATCGACGGCTTGGCGCTGGTCGAGCGGCCGAGGCGGCAACCGGGCCCCGGCGAGGTGCTCGTTCGGGTCGCGGCCGTGGCGCTCAACTACCGCGACCTGCTGAACGTGAAGGACCCGGACGGCCGCGGCCTCGCGCTGCCGCGGATCCCCTGCTCGGATGCCGCGGGCGAGGTGCTCGCGGTCGGGCCGGGCGTGGCCGCGGTGCGGCCCGGCGATCGGGTGATGTCCTGCTTCTTCCAGGCATGGGAGGCCGGCCGGATCGGGCCCGCCGCGATGGCGAGCGCGCTCGGCGGCGCGATCGACGGTGTGCTCGCGGAAGAGGTGGTGCTGCGCGAGGCGGGTGTGGTCCCGGCTCCGGCCTCGCTCTCCCTCGCCGCGGCGGCGACCCTGCCCTGTGCCGGGCTCACCGCTTGGCACGCGCTGATCGAGAGCGGGCGTCTGTTGCCCGGCGAGACGGTGCTCTGCCTGGGCACCGGCGGAGTCTCGATCTTCGCCCTCCAACTCGCCGCGGCCCTGGGTGCCCGGCCGATCGTGGTCTCCTCGAGCGCGACCAAGCTCGAACGGGCCCGGGCCCTCGGCGCCTGGGCGGTGGTCGACCGGACGCGGGAGCCCGACTGGGAGCGCGAGGTGCTGCGGCTGACCGGTGGGGAGGGTGTCGACCACGTGGTCGAGGTCGGGGGTGCGGGCACCCTCGCCCGCTCGGTGGCGGCCACGCGCGTGGGCGGCCACGTGGCGCTGATCGGCGTGCTCGAGGCCGGCCGGATCGACCCCACGCCGATCATGCGCAAATCGATCCGCCTGCAGGGGATCTATGTCGGTTCGAAGGCCATGCTCCAGGCCTTCGCCCGGGCGGTCGAGGCCCTCGGCCTCGAGCCGGTGATCGACCGTCGCTTTCCCTTCGAGGAGGCGCGGGCGGCTTTCCGGGCGCTCGAAGCCGCCCGCCACTTCGGCAAGATCGTGATCGAGCTCTGAGCCCGAGTGGGCGGGCTCAGGCGAGGTCGATCACGCCCTCGCTCACGAGGGTCGCGAGGTCGGTGCCGAGATCGCCCTCGACCAGCGCCACGGGGACCGGTCGACCGCGCCCGCTGCCGTCGGCGTCGACCGAGACCACCGTGGTATCGCCCTTGCCGGTGAGGCGCACGAAGTCGGCGAGATCGTCGGTCGCCGGGTCGAAGCCCGAGAGCAGCTCGCCGATCAGCAGCCGGTCGCCGTCGGCCTGGCTGAAGTCGGTGACGATCGCGCGCGAGCGGGCGGCGTCACCCACGACGAAATCGTCGGCACCCTCGCCGCCCGTGAGGATGTCGCGGCCGGCGCCGCCGCGCAGCTGATCGTCGCCCGCGCCGCCGTCGAGCACGTCGTTGCCGGCGCCGCCCAGGAGCGCGTCGTCGCCCTCGCCACCCTCGAGGACGTCGTTGCCGAGCAGGCCCGCGAGGACATTGGCCCCGCTGTTGCCGACCAGAAGATTGCGGAGGGCGTTGCCGACCGCCTGATGGTCGTCCGTGCCGTCGAGCTCGACGTTCTCCACGTTCTCGAAGCTCTCGAGCTCGATACTGTCGTCGATCACGATGGTGTCGGTGCCACCGCGGCGCTCTTCGACGACGCTCTCGAGCCCGCTGTCCAGGAGATAGGTGTCGTCGCCTCGACCGCCTTCGAACGCATCGAGGCCCGCACCACCATCGAGCAGGTTCGCGCCAGCATTGCCGAAGATCTCGTTGTCGAGGTCGTTGCCGGTGCCGTCGATCGCGTCGCGCCCGGCGAGAACGAGGATCTCGACATCGTCCGGCAGAGTGAAGCTCACGGTCGCGACGATTCGGTCCTCGCCCCCGTCCGCCTCCTCGACCACGACGTCCCCTTCGTCCGTGACGATGTAGGTGTCGTCGCCCGCACCGCCGGCCACGAGATCGTCGCCGTCGCCGCCGGCGAGCGTGTTGTCGCCGTCGTTGCCGGTGATCACGTTGTCGAGATCGTTGCCGGTGCCACTGAGATCGTCGCTGCCTTCGAGCGTGAGGTTCTCGACCTCGTCGGGGAGACGGACGCTCACCTCGGCGAGGAGCGAATCCTCGCCCTCGTCCTCGAGCTCGACGATCCGGTCGCGCTGCGAATCGACGAGGTAGAGATCGTCCCCGTCGCCGCCGCGCATCAGATCGTCCCCGAGCCCGCCGTCGAGCGTATCGGCGCCCGCGCCGCCGTCGAGGACGTCGTTCCCCTCGCCGCCCGCGAGGGAATCGTCGCCCTCGAAGCCCCAGAGCTCGTCCGCCAGATCGCCGCCCTCGATCTCATCGTCACCTTCGAGGAACAGGCCGAAGAAGGCGAGCGGATCGTCGTCGTCGATCGCCGCCATCATGTCGGAGGCCGCGGCGGCGACGTCGCTGATCGAGAACCAGTCGGCATCGTCCTCGTAGGCGTCG
>DAIOUO010000142.1:0-8545 GCA_036759485.1 Geminicoccaceae bacterium
ATCGACCAGCTCGGCGGCGGTGAAGCGGTAGAACTGGCAGCCCGGTGTGGTGCAGGTGCCGGGGTTGATCGGGCCGCGCACGGTCTCGGCGAGGGTTCCGACGTTCACCCCCATCGAGTAGGGGACGATCGACACCTTGCTGTAGAACGGCGTCTGCGCGTCGCGGACGACGATGTCGATCAGGTCGTTGGCGGCCGCCTTGAGGTCCGTGATCGGCTGACCGGCCATCGAGCCGGTGATGTCGAGCACGAGCGCCACCTCGAGGTTGAAGCCGCCGACCGTCACTTCGGCGTCGGCGGCGACCTCGATCGCGTTCATGCCGATCACGCGCAGGAGCGTGGTGGGCACGGTGGCGCGTGCATCGACCGCGAGCGCGAGATCGCCCCGGGTCACGTGGAACTCGGAGAGCGTTCCCCAACGCGCTTCTTCGTAGTTGGCTCGTAGATAACGCTCCAGGGTGGCGAGCGCGGCGCTTTCCGAGGTCTCCCGGGCGGCAGCCAGGGCGGCCGCGTCGAGTGCGGTCCGCAACGAGGTCCGGGCCGCCACCGCCCGCCCGACATCGATCGCCATCCCGACCGCGATCACGAGCGGCACCAGGATCAGTGCCACGACAGCGGCCACGGCGCCGCCCTCGTCGCGACCGAGCCGTGTCCCGAGCACCGCGCGATCACCGGTTCGATCGCCCCGTCGGCCGCCCTCGGGGTTGGCCATGTCCGTCGCCCTTCTCCCGCCCCCGCTCGCGAGACTGCCACGACGGACTTAAGGAACCGTGAACGGCCTCTTCGCCGGCCGGCCCGAGCCTCCGCCGCTCGGAGCTCGGGCGACGCCGCCCGAGCCCGCGAGGACGCGCGCGGCCGCCGACAGGCCCGGAGCCGCGGATCGGCGGCCGCCGTCGGAGCGCCGGACCCCTTGGCCCGCGCCGTCCCGGCTCAGATCTCGAGGGCGGCGAGCAGTGCTCGAGCCCGAGCCCGCAAAGGCTCGCGCGCCCGATAGAAGGTTTGGAGCTGCGGATCGACCGCGACCACGGGACCCGTGGGCGGTGCCGCTCGCGCCACGGCCTCGGCGGGATCGGACCAGAGCCCGACGCCGACGCCGGCCAGCATCGCCGCTCCCCGGGCGGCGTCGAGCCCGGCCTCGAGCGGCGCCAGGGCGAGGCCCAGCTGGGCGGCGAGCAGCACCCGCCAGGCGGTATCCGTGGCCGCGCGACCGACCAGCCGCACCGGCTCGTGCGGCGGAAACAGATGGCGCAGCGAGGCGGTCCGCTCGGCGAGCGCCGCAGCGAGCCCCTCGACCAAGGAGCGGGCGAGTTCGGCTCGGCGCTGGTCGGGCCGCAGACCGAGCCAGGCGCCGGGCACGGCCGACCCGCCGGCGGCGCCGTCGAGGGCCGGAAAGAACAGGAGGCCCGATGCTCCGGGCTCCGCCACCGCGGCCTCGCCCAAGAGCGCGTCCTCGGGCTCGATACCGGCGGCGCGCGCCGCCTCGGCCCATTCGGGCACGAGCTCGCGGGCGAGCCAAGCGAGCGGGCTCGTGGCGAGCGGCACTTCCGCGATCCCGTGGAAGCCGCCGGTCGCCTCGCAGAGGATCTCGACCCCCTCTTCGGCCGCCTCGGGCAGCCGGCCGATGCGGACCACGAGACCGGCCCCGGGCTCCAGCCAGGCGAGCGCGTCACCGTCCCCGACCAGGCCGGCGGCGAGCGCTCCGCAGGCGAGCGTGGTGCCACCCGCTACCACCGGCAGCCCTTCCGGCAGGCCGGTTTCGGCAGCACCCGCCACGCTCACCCGGCCGGTGACGTCGGCGCCCTCGAACACTTCGGGCAGCAGATCCGCGGGCAGGCCGAGCGCCTCGAGGACGACCGCGTTCCACCGCCGGCCGGCAAGATCGAGCAGCCCGGTCGCCGAGGCTTCGGCGGCATCGGTCGCGAGTTCTCCGGTCAGGCGCCGACGCACGTCGTCCTTCGGCGCGAGCACCCGGACCACCCGCTGGGCGGCCTCGGGCTCGTTGGCGGCGAGCCAGAGGATCTTGGCGGCCGGCAGACAGGGACCGGGCCACCGCCCCCGAGGCGGCGCCACGCCGGCCTCGGCGAGCCGGCGGACGAGCTCCCGGGCCTCCTCGGCCGCCCGTCGGTCGGCACCCGCCACCGCCGGGCGCACCGGCACACCGGTGCGGTCGAGAAAGACGAGGCCGCCCGCCTCACCGGCGAGGCCGAGGCCCACGAGTTCGACCTCGACCAGCGCCTTGAGCCGGGTCGCCACCTGGCGAAACGCGACCCACGGGGCCTCGGGGTCGTGCTCGCAGAAGGTTCCCCGGGCGAGGAGCGGTCGATGCTCGGTCGAAGCCCGGGCGAGCTCGCGGCCGTCGGCGGCGAGCAACACCCCGCTCGTTCGGGTGCGGCCGATCTCGATCCCCATCGTCGCCTGCACCCGACCCGTACCCGCCATCCGCCGCTCCCCGGCCGGCCGTCGCCGGCTCGCCTTTACCGTGGATGCGGCGCTCTCTATAAGCGGCGCCGCGGGGTGCCAAGGCATCGTGGCCGGGCGCCCGCCATCAACCACGGCCCCGACACCTTGCCGCTCGCCGCCCCGTCCGCTCCGCCGCTCGTGCATCTGGCCCTGCCCAAGGGCCGGATGCAGGAGAACGTCCTGCAGCTCCTCGCCGATGCAGGGATCCGGCTCGCCTTCGACCGGCGCGGCTATCGGCCCACCCTCTCGCTCCCGGGCTTCGAGGCCAAGCTGCTGAAGCCGCAGAACATCGTCGAGATGTTGCATCTCGGTTCGCGCGATCTGGGCTTCGCCGGGGCCGACTGGGTGGCCGAGCTCGAAGCCGACCTCGTCGAGCTGGTCGACACGGGGCTCGACCCGGTGACGATCGTCGTGGCGGCGTCGCCCGGCTTCCTCGAGGACGGGAAGTTGCCGGCGCGCTCCTTCGTCGTGGCCACCGAATACGAGCGACTGACCGCGCTCTGGCTCGCCCGGCGCGGGCTCGAGGCGCGGATCGTCCGTTCCTATGGCGCCACCGAAGTCTTCCCGCCGGAGGACGCCGACTGCATCGTCGACAACACCGCCACCGGAGCGACCCTGCAGGCCAACGGGCTCGTCGTGGTCGACGAGGTGATGCGCAGCTCGACCCGGCTCTACGCCCACCCGCGGGCGCTCGAGGACCGGGTCAAGCGGCCGGTGATCGAGCACTTCACGCTGCTCGTGCGCTCGGTCCTCGATGCCCGCAAACGGGTGATGCTCGAGGTCAACGTCGCCCGGGAACATCTCGAGCGGGTGGTCGAGATCCTGCCCTGCATGCGCGAGCCGACCATCGCGCCTTTGCACCACGATGCCGGTTTCGCGGTCAAGGCCGCCGTGCCGCGCCATCAACTGCCCGAGCTCATCCGGGCGATCAAGGAGCGCGGCGGAACCGACATCGTGGTGTTCGACATCGCCCAGATCGTCGTTTGAGCACGCCGGTCGGGCGGGGAGGGACGCTTGCAGGGCACGGGCGAGGACCGCGTCGGTGCGGTCGAGCGGCGAACCGGCGAAACGGCGGTCCGGGTGCGGCTGCTGCTCGACGGCACGGGACGCAGCGAGGTCGCGACCGGTCTCGGCTTCCTCGATCACATGCTGACCGCGCTGGCCCGCCACGCCCGCTTCGACCTCGAGCTCACTTGCGAGGGCGACCTCGAGGTCGACGACCACCACACGGTCGAGGACTGCGCGCTCGCCCTCGGCAGCGCGCTCGATGCGGCGCTCGGCGAGCGGCGCGGCATCCGCCGCTTCGGCTCCGCTTTCGCCCCGCTCGACGAGGCCCTCGCCCGGGTCGTCGTGGACCTGTCCGGCCGGCCGGCGCCGCACGTGGCCCTCGGTCTGCGGCGGGAGCGGATCGGCGAGGTCGCCTGCGAATGCCTCGCCCATTTCTTCCACTCGCTCGCGGTGACCGGCCGCATGGCGCTGCACGTCGACGTCGAGCGCGGCGACAACGACCATCATCGGGTCGAGGCGGCCTTCAAGGCTCTCGCCTTGGCCCTGCGCGAGGCCGTATCCTCGGACGGCTCGGCGGAGGTGCCGAGCACCAAGGGTGTGCTCTGAGACGAGGTTCGGTACGGCGATGCGGCGGGTACCCGGCGGAAGGGAGCGGCGATGGCCGAGGTGCTGATCGTGCCGACCGGCACGGCCAACCTCGCGAGCGTGTCGGCCGCCTTTCGTCGGCTCGGTGCGACCGTGCGGCTGGCCGAGCGGGGTCGCGAGATCCTGGCCGCGAGCCACGTCGTGCTGCCCGGCGTCGGAGCCTTCGGTGCCGCCATGGCCCGCCTCATGGGCCAGGGGTTCGCGGAGGCGCTCCGCCGCCGGATCGCCGAGGATCGGCCCACTCTCGCGATCTGCGTCGGCCACCAGCTCCTGTTCGTTTCGAGCGAGGAGAGCCCGGGCGTGGGCGGCCTCGGCGTCCTGCCGGCCACGGTCGGTCGGTTTCCGGCTACCGTGCGTACGCCGCAGTTCGGCTGGAACCGCGTCGAGCCGGAGCCCGCCTGCCGACTGGTCGAGCCGGGCTGGGCCTATTTCGCCAATTCCTACCGGGCGGTCGACGCCCCCGGCTGGGCTTGTGCGCGCAGCGAGCACGGCGGCCGCTTCCTCGCCGCCGTCGAGAAAGGGCGGGTCCTGGGTTGCCAGTTCCACCCCGAGCTGTCCGGTCGCTGGGGTGCGGCCTTGCTCGACCGCTTCCTCTCCCTGGAGTCCACCTGAGATGCTGGCGCGGCGGATCGTGCCCTGTCTCGACGTGAGCCACGGCCGGGTGGTCAAGGGCGTCCGCTTCCAGGGCCTGCGGGACGCCGGCGATCCGGCGGAGCGGGCCAAGCTGTACGAGGAGCAGGGCGCCGACGAGATCGTGATCCTCGACGTCTCGGCCACTCCGGAAGGCCGCGGCCACCAGATCGAGACCGTCCGCCGGGTGCGCGAAGTGCTCGCGATCCCGTTGACCGTCGGTGGCGGCATCCGCAGCGAGGACGACGCGTGGCGGCTGCTCGAGGCGGGGGCCGACAAGGTCTCGGTCAACACCGCGGCGGTCGAGCGACCGGCGCTGCTCGGCGAGATCGCGACCCGCTTCGGTCGCCAGTGCTGCGTGCTCGCGATCGACGCGGCGCGCCGCGACGGCCGCTTCGAAGTGCTGGTCAAGGGCGGCCGCGAGGGCACCGGCCTCGACGCCGTCGAGTGGGCGCGCGAGGGCGAGCGCCTTGGTGCCGGCGAGATCCTGCTGACCTCCTGGGACCGCGACGGGACCCGGGCCGGATACGATCTCCCGCTGACCCGGGCGGTAGCCCGAGCGGTCCACGTTCCGGTGATCGCTTCGGGCGGTGCCGATACGCCCGAGCATCTCCTCGAGGCGCTCGAGGCCGGGGCGGATGCGGTGCTCGCCGCCTCGATCTTCCACGACGGCGATCGGACGGTCGGGGAAGTCAAACGATTCCTCGCCGCCCGTGGCGTGCCGGTGCGGCCGTGATCGTCCCCTCGATCGACCTCCAGGACGGCCGGACCGTCCAGCTCGTGGGCGGCGAGACGATGGCCCTCGAGGCGGGCGACCCGCTGCCGATCGCCGAGCGCTTCGCCTTGGCGGGCGAGATCGCCGTGATCGACCTCGACGCCGCCATGGGGCGCGGCTCGAACGCGGCGCTGATCGAGCGTCTGCTCGATGCCGGCTTCGGCTGCCGGGTGGGCGGCGGGATCCGCGATCTCGCCACGGCCCGCCGCTGGCTCGACCGCGGGGCGGCGAAGATCGTGCTCGGTACCGCCGCCCGGCCGGAGCTCCTGCGCGAGCTGCCGCGCGAGCGGGTGATCGCGGCCCTGGACGCCCGCCACGGCGAGGTCGTCGTCGAGGGCTGGCGCAAGCGGACCGGCCGGGGGATCCTCGAGCGGATCGCCGAGCTCCGCGACTTCGTGGGCGGCTTTCTCGTCACCTTCGTCGAGCGCGAGGGGCGGCTCGGCGGCACCGATCTGACGCTCGCCGAGGCCGTGGTGCGCGCCGCCGGCCCCGCCTGCCGGGTCACGATCGCGGGTGGGGTGACCACGCCCGAGGAGATCGCCGCCCTCGACCGTCTCGGCGCGGATGCCCAGGTCGGCATGGCGCTCTACACGGGCCGGCTCGATCTCGCCGACGCCATCGCCGCGCCCCTGCGCTCCGACCGGCCCGACGGCCTCTTCCCGACCGTGGTCGCCGACGAGCGCGGGATCGCCCTCGGGCTCGCCTGGAGCTCGCGCGATTCCCTGCGCGAGGCCGTCCGGCGGCGCGCGGGGGTCTACCAGTCGCGCTCGCGGGGCTTGTGGGTGAAGGGCGAGACCAGCGGGTCCACCCAGGAGCTCCTGCGCATCGACCTCGACTGCGACCGCGACGCGCTCCGCTTCCTCGTCCGCCAGCGGGGCCCGGGCTTCTGTCACCTCGAACGCTTCTCCTGCTTCGGCGAGGCCGAGGGCCTCGCCCGTCTCGAGGCGACCCTCGCCGCGCGCGCGGCGGCTCCCCCGGAGGGCTCGTACACGGCACGGCTCCTGGCCGATCCCGGTCTGCTCGCCGCCAAGCTGCGCGAGGAGGCCGACGAGCTGGCGCGTGCCGAGGGTCGCGAGGACGTCGTCTGGGAGGCGGCGGACCTCCTCTACTTCGCTCTCGTCAAGCTCGCCGCGGCGGGGGTTCGACTCGCCGAAGTCGAACGGCACCTCGACCGCCGCGCCCGCAAGGTGACCCGTCGGGGCTGAGCCTCCCGCGGCCCTCGGTTCCGGCTCAGACCTTGAAGAGCAACGGATCGGGTTGCCAGCGGCGGATCGGGATCTCGTCGGCGCCCCAGCTGTGTTCGATTTCGTGGACGTGGACGTCCTCGGCGGCGTGCGCTTTCAAGATCTCGAGCGCCTTCGCCTCCTGTGCCGCGTCGCGCAGCGCTACCCAGAGGAGGAGGCCGCCGCGCTCGAGCTGCCGCTGGATCGTCGCCGCGTGGTGGTCGCCGAGCGCCTTGGCGAGGAGCGCGCCGATCCCGCCGCCGATCCCGCCGGCCAGTGCGCCGGCGGCGAGCAGCAGGCCGAGGCCGCCCCCCGAGGCCACCACCGTGCCGATCGCCACGAGGCTGCCGATGCCGGCTAGTCCTGCCGTGAGCGCCGCCTTGCCCTCGGCCATCTCGTGGCGGTCGATCGGGTTGCCGTGCGGGATGTCGCGCTCGTCCTCGAGCTCGCGCACATCGGCGATCGGTCGCCCGAGCTTGCGCTCGGCCGCTTCGAGACTGGTCAGCAGGTTGAGCTGGGCGCGATCGAAACCGGCCTCCTGGAGTGCCCCGATCGCCTCCTCGAGCCGGTCGGGGTCGTGAAAGACGCCGACCGCCTCGCGCACCCTGTAGGTGATCGCGCTGGCATCCGCTTCCGTCCTGTCGGTCATGGGCGATTCCCTCCCCGGACATCGGGCGTTGCCGCATCGGAGACAATAGAGCGCGCCGGGGCCCCAGCAACCCCTCCTCGCCGGGCGTCCGAGCGCGCCGCGGTCGCGCAGCGACCGACCCGGGACCCGCTGCGAGCCGCGCCGTCGCTCGGGACATCGCTGGAGTGCCGCCGGACGAACGGAGGCGCGAGCGACCGGCCGGGTCGGCCCGCGCCTCGCTATTTTCCCCAGAAGCGACCTCGGCTCGCCGATCAGAACCGGTAGCCGACCCCGAGACCGAAAATCCGGGGATCGATTCCGACCTCGGCATCGATCGCGCGGTCGATCTCGGCGCCGGCGTCGAGAAAGATCTTCTCGATGTCGACGTTCGGATACCGGCGATCGCCGAGACGAAAGTCGAATCCGACCTGCAGCGCTTGGCCGAACGCCGGGTCGATATCGCTCTTCTGGATCGGGTCCTTCTCGCCGATCCCGTAGAGCCACGTGTAGTTCACGTCGGCACCGAGACAAAGGCTGAACGCCCCCCTCGGCGAGAAGCGGTATCGGAGCGTGAGCGTCGGCGGCAACAGCCAGACCTCGCCGATCTCGAGGTCGCCGATCATCGAGTTCTTCACCTCGATGTCGTGCGGCGTGGTCGCGAGAACGCGCTCGAGTGCCGGATTGTCGGTCGGGAAGCAGCCGTCATCGAGCTCCGGCCGGGCGGTGTTCGAGAGATCGGCGCCGCCGTCGATCCCGTCGATCCGCGCGCGGTCGTCCGGGATCGCCACCGTCCGGCGCGGCCGCACCGGGACCTCACCCGCGGCCTTGCCCTGCTGCGCCTCGGCCGAGGACCCCGCGAGCCCGGCGCGCAGCCCCCCGGCGAGCGCGGGTGCGAACCGGTCGAGCCGCGCCTTCCCCCTCTGCGTTCCACGGTTCGAACCATCCCGCCGGGTCCGGCGGCGGCTCCGCGCGGACCCGCGCATCCGAGCCGGGTCGCCCACCGGCGGAAGCGGAGAGAATCGATCGTCCCGCCAGGGCGACATGCCGTTGCCCATCGGCAACCGGGTGGCCCGCCTCGACTCAGCCCTCGAGGAGCGCCGGGTCGAGCCCTTCGGCCCCGGCCGTCACACTCGCGAGAAGCCCGAGCGTCTCGGGCAGAACGTGCGCGCACCAGAAC
>DAIOUO010000143.1:0-8538 GCA_036759485.1 Geminicoccaceae bacterium
GTTTCGCGCGCCGCCCGGCCCCGCGCCGGCGCGCGAAACCGCCCGCGATCGGCTTCGTCTCGCTCGGCTGCGCCAAGGCGCTCGTCGATTCCGAGCGCATCCTCACCCGGCTCCGGGCCGAAGGCTACGCCATCGCCCCCAGCTACGAGGGGGCCGATCTCGTGGTCGTCAACACCTGCGGCTTTCTCCTCTCGGCCCGGGCCGAGAGCCTCGAGGCGATCGGCGAGGCGCTCGCCGAGAACGGCAAGGTGGTCGTCACCGGCTGCCTGGGCGCCGAGCCCGAGCGGATCAAGGAGGCGCACCCCGAGGTCCTGGCCGTCACCGGCCCGCACCAGACCGAGGCGGTGCTCGAGGCGATCCACGCGCACCTGCCGCCACCGCACGCCCCCTTCCTCGAGCTCGTCCCGCCCCAGGGGCTGCGGCTCACCCCGCGCCACTACGCCTATCTCAAGATCTCCGAGGGCTGCCGCAACCGCTGCTCCTTCTGCATCATCCCGAAGCTCAGGGGCGACCTCGTCTCCCGGCCGCTCTCCGAGGTCGTGGCCGAGGCCGAGGCACTGGTCGCGGCCGGGGTCGAGGAGATCCTCGTCATCTCGCAGGACACTTCGGCCTACGGGCTCGACCGGCGCTACGAGCCCACGGTCTGGAAAGGCCGGGAACTCGAGACCCGTTTCCTCGACCTCTGCCGCGAGCTCGGCCGCCTCGGGGTCTGGGTCCGCCTCCACTACGTCTACCCCTACCCGCACGTGGATGCGGTGATCCCGCTCATGGCCGAGGGGAGGATCCTCCCCTATCTGGACGTGCCCTTCCAGCACGCGAGCCCGCGCATCCTCAAGGCCATGCGCCGACCGGCGGCGGCCGAACGCACCCTCGAGCGCATCCGCGAGTGGCGCCGGATCTGCCCCGAGCTCGCGATCCGTTCGACCTTCATCGTGGGCTTCCCGGGCGAGAGCGAGGCCGACTTCGCCGAGCTCCTGGCCTTCCTCGAAGAGGCCCGGCTCGATCGGGTGGGATGTTTCGTCTACGAGCCGGTCGAGGGTGCCGCCGCCAACGCGCTTCCCGACCCCGTGCCCGAGGAACTCGCCGAGGAGCGCCGGGCCCGGCTCATGGCGCTCCAGGAACGGATCTCGGCCGAGCGGCTCGCCACCAGGGTCGGCCGGATCGAGCCGGTGCTGGTGGACGGGGTGGACGAGCAGGGTCGCACGATCGCCCGCAGCCGCTTCGACGCGCCCGAGGTGGACGGGCGCGTGATCCTCGAGACGAAGGAGCCGATCCCGCCGGGCACGCGGCTCGCCGCCCGGATCACCGGCTCGGACGCGCACGACCTCTTCGGCGAGTTGGCAGACGAACGTCCGATTTCTTGACATTCTTCCTATATCCGAGTAAAGCGGTCCCGTAACGTTCGGAGCGGAGGCCGCGATGGCCGATCCGTCGCACGAGACCGCCCCGCGCGGCGGCCCGAGGACGCCCGAGGGCAAGGCCCGCTCTTCGCGCAACGCCCTGCGCCACGGACTGAGGGCCGGGCGCTTCTCCCTGCTGCCGCACGAGGACCCGGAGGCCTTCCAGGAGCTCGTGGCGGCCCTGCGCGAACGCCATCGGCCGGAGGATGCGGTCGAGCGCGAGCTCGTCGATGCGATCGCGATCGCCATGTGGCGCGAGGCCCGCGCCGACCGGCTCGAGGCCGAGGCGCTGGCCGATGTCCCACCGGTCGACGAGACCCGCACCTGCGGCAGCGACCTGTCCGGCGCCGCGGCGCGGGCGAGCCTGGCCACCATCGTCCGCTACCGCACCGCGGCCCAGCTCGAGCATCGCCGGGCGCTGCTCCTCCTCGAGCAGCATCGCCGGCTCCTCGCCGCGGCCCGCGCCGCCGCGAGCGGTGCCGAGGAGAGGGATGCGGAGCCGGTCGAGCCGCCGCGGCCCGAGACGGTGAGCCTGCGGCTCGCGGAGCGCGAGCGGCGCAACCCGCTCGACAAGCCGATCCTCCGCCGGCTCGGGCGCGACCCCGATCTCGTGCTGCCCGTACCGGGGCTCGAGCCCTGTTTCTGGCCCAAAGCGCAGGAGCGGGCGATCACCGGGCCCTTCCCGCCGGGCGGCCCGCAGCCCTATCGCCGGGTCCCGGGTCTGCCCTGGGACCAGTGGTGGAACCATCAGCACCTGCTCGACCCGGCGAGCGGTGTGGCGACGATCACCCCTCGCCCGCCGCCTCCGGCCCCACCGCGCACCGGCTGAGCTCCGGGTTATCCGCGGGGTACCGCCGCGGATGCGGGTCCGCCCCGCCGCCCGGCCCCTTGCCAGGGAACCAGCAGATCGCCACTCTGCGACCCCGTGCGCCCTCGAAAGAACGACGCGGGCGAGCGGGGAGGCGGCATGACCGAGGTCGGGACGGGGCCGGAAACGGGGGCGGTCGTCACCGTCTCCTATCTGCAGCGTTTCACGGTCGCCTACGACTATCCCGTGGTCTTCACCGAGGGCGTGTTCCGGCCCGACAATCCCGTGCTCGCCGAGACCATCCGCCGGCTCGAGCCGCATCGTCGGCATCGCTGCCTGGTCTTCGTCGACGACGGTCTGCTCGCGGTCAGGCCGGGCCTCGCCCGCGAGATCGAGGCCTATGCTCGCTGCCACGGCGAGTCCATGGAACTCGTGGCCCCTCCCTTGACGGTGCCCGGTGGCGAGAAGATCAAGAACGATCTCTTCCACATCGAGTGGATGATGGGGCTCGTCTACGACCACCGGCTCGACCGCCATTCCTTCATCCTGGCGGTCGGTGGCGGGGCGGTGCTCGACGCCGTCGGCCTGGTCGCGGCCACCAGCCACCGCGGCATCCGCTTGATCCGGGTGCCCACGACCGTCCTCGCCCAGAACGATTCCGGTGTGGGCGTCAAGAACGCCGTCAATCTCCGTGGCTCGAAGAACTTCGTCGGTACCTTCGCCCCGCCCTTCGCGGTCCTCAACGATCTCGACTTCGTCGATCCGTTACCCGAACGCGACAAGATCGCCGGGATGGCCGAGGCGGTGAAGGTGGCCCTCATCCGCGACCGCGACTTCTTTTTCTGGCTCGAGCGCAACGCCATGGCGCTCGCGGCTTTCGAGCGGCCGGCCATGGCCTGGATGATCCGTCGCTGCGCGGAGCTCCACATGCGCCAGATCGCCCAGGGTGGCGATCCGTTCGAGACCGGCAGCGCCCGGCCTCTCGATTTCGGCCACTGGGCCGCGCACAAGCTCGAATCCTTGACCCGCCACCATCTCCGCCACGGCGAGGCGGTGGCGATCGGCATCGCTCTCGACACCCGCTATTCGGTGCTCGCGGGCCTGCTCGAGCCCGGCGCCGACGAGCGGGTCGCGGCCCTTCTGGAGCTCTTGGGCTTCCGACTCTGGAACCCCGCCCTCGAAGCGCGCACGGCGGAGGGCACGCTCGCCGTGCTGCAGGGACTGCAGGACTTCCGCGAGCATCTGGGAGGGGAGCTCACGATCACCCTGCTTCGGGACATCGGCCGCGGCGTCGAGGTGCACGCCATGGACGAGGCCCTGATCGAGCAGGCGATCGGCTGGCTCGCCGAGCGCGCCCGGCCCTGAAGGAGCGGCCCTTGCACGTTCGAACCCCGGCCGGCCCGGTCCACCTCGCCTACTGCACGAACATCCACAAGGGCGAGAGCTGGGCCGAGATCCGCGCCGCCCTCGAGGCCCATCTGCCGGTCGTCAAGGCCGCGGTCTCGCCGGATGCTCCCATGGGGGTGGGGCTCCGTCTCTCCGCCCTCGCGGCGGAAGAGCTCGCGAGGGGCGAGGCGCTTTCGGCGTTTCGGGCCTGGCTCGCCGAGCAGGGGCTCTACGTCTTCACGATCAACGGCTTTCCCTACGGCCCCTTCCACGGCACGCGGGTCAAGGAACAGGTCTACCAGCCCGACTGGACCCGGCCCGAGCGGGTGGCCTACACGCGGCGGCTCGCCGAACTCCTGGCCGCGCTCCTGCCCGAGGAGCCGGGGCTCGCGGGCTCGATCAGCACGGTGCCCGGCACCTTCCGACCGCTCGCAGCCGATCTCCGGGTGATCCCCTCGATCGTCGCCAACCTGCAGCGGGCGGCGGCCGATCTCGTCGGGGTCGAGCGACGGACCGGGCGGAGGATCGCGCTCGCCCTCGAGCCCGAACCGCACTGCCTGCTCGAGACCACCGAGGAGGCCGTCTCCTTCCTCGAGCGGCGGCTGTTCGCGGCCGAGCCGCTCGCGGTCTTCGCGCGGCTCGCCGATCTGCCTTTCGCCGAGGCCGAGCCGGCGCTGCGCCGCCACCTCGGCGTCTGCCTCGATGCCTGCCACGCCGCGGTGGAGTTCGAGGACCTCGAGGCGAGCGTGGGCCGGCTGCGCTCGGCCGGCATCGCCGTCCCCAAGCTGCAGCTCTCGGCCGCCCTCGAGGTGGCCGAGGTCGGCCCCGAGACCGCCGCCCGGCTCGCCCGCTTCGAGGACGGGGTCTATCTCCACCAGGTGGTCGAGCGGGCGCCCGACGGGGTGCTCCGCCACTTCCTCGACCTCTCCGAGGCCTTCGCCGAGCTCGCGACCGCCCACGGCCGAACCTGGCGCGTCCACTGCCACGTGCCGATCTTCCACGAGCGGCTCGAGGGCCTGGGCTCGACCCAGCCGAGCCTCGTCCGGCTCCTCGAGCTGCAGCGCGCGCAGGCGATCAGCGACCATCTCGAGGTCGAGACCTATACCTTCGACGTGCTGCCCGAGGAGCTGCGTGCCCCGGGCGTCGATGTGGCGATCGCCCGCGAGCTCCGTTGGGCGCGGGAGCGGCTCGTGTGACGGCCGGGGCGGCGCGCGACACCCTTCCGGTCTGGCTGCGGCTGGGCCGGGTCTCCAACCTGCCCACGGTCTGGACCAACGCCATGGCCGGTGCCGCCGTGGCGGGGGGCGAGCCCTGGAGCCCCGTCACCTTCCTCACCGGTCTCGCCCTCTCCTTCCTCTATGTCGGCGGGATGTACCTCAACGACGCCTTCGATGCGGCGATCGACGCCCGCGAGCGGCCGGGCCGGCCGATCCCGGCGGGCGAGGTGGCGCCCGAGACCGTCTTCGCCCTCGGTTTCGTCCTCCTCCTCCTGGGCCTGATGGCGCTCGCCGCCGCCCTCGCCCTGCCGCCTGCCGATTCCGGCCTCGCCGCCACGGTCGCGGGCGTGGGGCTCGCGGGGGCGATCGTCCTCTACGACTGGCGGCACAAGGGCAACCCGCTCTCGCCGCTGCTGATGGGGCTCTGTCGGGTGCTCGCCTACGTGACCGCGGGCCTCGCCGCGGTGACGAGCCCGGCACCCGCGCTCTGGCTCCTGGGCCTGGCCGGCTTCGGCTGGCTCGTGGGCCTCACCTACGCGGCGAAGCAAGAGGCCTTCGACCGGCTCGACCGGGTCTGGCCCTTGGCCTTTCTCGCGGCACCCCTCGTCTACGGCCTCGCCCGGCTCGACGCCGGGCCGCTCGCCTGGCTCCTGCTCCTGGGCCTTTCCGGCTGGCTCGGCTTCGCCCTCTTCCTCCTGCAGCGCCGTGCCAAGGGCGACGTGCCGCGGGCGGTGGTGAGTCTCATTGCGGGGATCGCGCTGGTCGATGCCCTGTTCCTCGCTACGATCGGGGCGGCTTCGGCCGCGTTCGCCGCGATCGGTTGTTTCGTTCTCACCCTCCTCCTCCAACGCTGGGTGAGCGGGACGTGAGAACCGTTTCAATAGACGCGAAGAGTTCCCCGGCCCCGCGCGGTCCGCATGGACAGTCGGCGAGGCCTCGGCTAAGCACTTTTTCGCCTACGACCGACCGAGGGAGCCGGCGGGGCATCACCTCACCAGGGAGGACTGTCGAAACATGCGCGCAACCCTCACGGGTCTGACGATGGCCGCGGCCGTCGGTTTGGCGGTCGGGCTGGCCGGTCCGGCGCAAGCCGAGGTCAAGATCAAGCTCGAGCCCTATGTCACCGGCGTCAACGCCCCCCTCGCCATGGTCCCGATCCCGGACGGCAGCGGCCGCAAGGCCCTGATCGAGCAGTCCGGCAAGGTCCGGATCATCGACAATCGGGGTCGCCTGCGGCCGGAGCCGTTCCTCAACATCGAATCCAAGCTCGTCCATCTCGAGCCCTACTTCGACGAGCAGGGCCTGTTGGGCATCGCCTTCCATCCGAACTATCGGCAGAACGGCAAGTTCTACGTCGCCTACTCGCAGCCCCTGGCCTCGGGCGCGCCGCTCGACCGCAAGCTCTGGTGGGCGCACACCAACGTGGTGGCCGAGTACACGGTCTCGAAGGACGACCCGAACAAGGCCGATCCGACGGCCGAGAAGATCATCTCGGCGATCGACTGGCCGCAGTTCAATCACAACGGCCACTGGATCGGCTTCGGACCGGACGGCAAGCTCTACGTCTCGACCGGCGACGGCGGATACGCCAACGACTGGGGTATCGGCCACAATGTCACGATCGGCAACGGCCAGGACCTGATGTCGCCGAACGGCAAGATGTTGCGGCTCGACGTCGACTCGCCGCAGACCAACTACGTCCCGGCCGACAACCCGTTCGTCGGGCGCAGCGACGCGCTGCCGCAGATCTGGGCGCTCGGCCTGCGCAATCCCTGGCGCTGCTCCTTCGACATGGGCGGCAACCACGAGCTTTTCTGCGGCGACGTCCAGCAGAACAGCTACGAGGAGGTCAGCATCATCTCGAAGGGCGCCAACCTCGGCTGGCGGCGGATGGAAGCCGACAAGTGCTTCGACTTCTTGAAGCCCAACGATCATCCGGCGAGCTGCGACAAGGCCGGGCTCACCGACCCGATCCTGGTCTACAAGAACTGCACGGCCAAGCCCGACGGTTGCATGGGCATCTCGGTGACCGGCGGCTACGTCTATCGCGGCTCGCACAAGGCCTGGGACGGCAAGTACATCTTCGGTGACTGGTCGAAGTCGTTCAGCGAAATGGACGGCCAGATCTTCTTCGGCACCAAGGGCGCCGACGGCAAGTGGACCATGGAGAAGGCCACGGTCGTTGGCATGGAGAAGTTGCCATACATCCTGGCCTTCGCCCAGGACGAGCAGGGCGAGGTCTATGCCCTGACCTCGATCACCACGGGCCCGGTGGGCAGCTTGGACACGGTCTACAAGATCGTTCCGGCCAACTGACCGCGAAGACGGGCCGTCGGAGGACGGCTCGTCCGCTTCCTCTGGTGCGGCCGGTCCCGCGGGGCCGGCCGTCTCCTTGTGGAGACCCTGCGTGAACCTTCCCCGTCTCGCCTCGACCGCGCTGCTCGCAACCCTCCTCTTCGCGGGCGGACGCCTGGTGGTCGCCGATTCCGAGAAGGTCTTCGACGATCCGCCGCCGCCCCTTCCCAAGGAGCTCCTGCAGAAGCCCGAACTGATCGCCCGGGGGGATGCGATCTGGAAGGAGCAGTGCACCCACTGCCACGGCTCGAAGGCTTATCCCGGCAAGGCCCCGAAGCTCGTGCCGCGGCGCTACACCCCCGAGTTCGTGTGGGACCGGGTGCACAACGGGTTCCGCGGTATGCCGCCCTGGAAGGAGGTCTATTCCGAAGAAGACATCGTCGCCGTCGTCGCTTATGTGCTGAGCGACGAGTTCTGGCCCTGATGGCCCTCGGCGTGCGGCGGGGTCGGCGATCCAGCCGTGGCGCGCGAGGGTGAGGCCCCGATGATGTGGCGGCGTCGGCTCGGTCCGGGCGAGAATCCCCGCCCGGCGGTCCGTCACGTCGAGCCCCGGTTCGGCGGCGAGCAGCCGGGCGTCGATGTCGCGGGCGTCGTTGCCGGCCGAGAGGACGAACAGGAGATCGGGGTCGGCACTCGTCACCTCGCGGAACCCGGCCCGGTCCTCGGCACTGCCGCTGCCGATCGGCACGAGCACGATCCGCGCCCGGTGCGAGCGGGGATACGGTACGATCCGAGTGAAGCCTCGGGCCCGCTCGAGGCCGAAACGGTAGGGCAGGATCCGCGCCGCCGGCGCCTCGCGGGCGAGGACCGAGGCGAGCGCGGTGCCGTGCCGGCGCGGAAAGAAGGCGCTGCGGTTCTGGTCGAGGGCGAAGGGCAGCACCTCGCCGTCGATCCGGTCGAGGCCGCGGAGCCGGCCGTCGGGCCCACAGACGAGATGCGTCGCGATCTCGGGCAACAGACAACAGACCCCGGAAGCGACCAGCGCCACGACCGGTCGGGCGGACGGGCCGCCCGTGGGTGGTGGCGGATCCGTCGCGATCCGGACGCCCACGGGCCGACGGGCCGGAACGAGAGCCTCGAAGAAGCGCTCGAACCCTTCCACCACGAGCCGCCGGCGGCCCGGGAGCCGGCAGGCGGCGTGGGTGCGGAGGGTGGCCACGGACGGCTCCGCGGCGGCGTGATGCTCGACGATCACGCCCCCCAGCACCCGGCCGGCATACACCGTTCGGCCGACGAGCAGCCGATCGTCCCCTGCCCACTCGAATTCGAGCGGGTCGTTGCGCCGACGGTCGTTGGCGGCGCTCGGGAGGCGCAGACCGGCAGCGGACGGCACCAAGAGAGGCGGGGCGGGGCGGACCGCCCGCGCCACCTC
>DAIOUO010000144.1:0-8419 GCA_036759485.1 Geminicoccaceae bacterium
GGGCAGAGGCCAAGGCTCGCGCCGAGGCGCTGGGTGCCAAGGTCGCGGGCTCGGTCTCGCGCTCGACCGATCTGGTCGTGGCGGGAGCGGAAGCCGGATCCAAGCTCGCCCGGGCGCGCGAGCTCGGCATCGAGATCATCGACGAGGCGCAGTGGCTGGAGCTCCTGGGGGCCGCATGACGAAGCTCGCGATGCTGGGGCTCGGCTACGCGTTCCTCCTGCTCGGGGTGCTCGGCCTCTTCCTCCCGATCCTCCAGGGCGTCCTGTTCCTGACCGTGGGCCTTTTGATCCTCTCGCGTCACGCGCCCTGGGCGGAGCGGCTCCTGACCAGGCTCAAGACCCGCTATCCCGCCTTCGCCCGGACGGTCGTCGCCGCCGAGGACGTAGCCCGGCGCTGGACCGATCGGATCGCCGTCGGGCTGCGGCGGCTGATCGGTCGCTGATGTGACCGGCAGAGCCACGCCTACGGCCGCGATCGCCGGACGCCGGCGCTCCGGCGCGCCGCACCAGGGCGGGGCCGGTGCGGATCGGGCCGCGGCGCCTCGGGCGGACGGCAGGCGGCCGGTCGCTCTCGCCGGCAGACCCGCCGCGGCCTTCCGGCGGGCGTCGTTCGCCGGAGCGTCGATCGCCGTGTCGGTCGGGGAACGGTCGTGCGGGTGACGCTCCTCGGAACCGGCTGTCCGGCCCTCCACCCTCGCCGAGCCGGTGCGGGCCTCCTCGTCGAGGCGGGCGAGACGAGGCTGCTGGTGGATTGTGGCCACGGCGTCGCGCAACGGCTGGTCGAGGCCGGCGTTTCGATCGCCGGGCTCACGGCGGTGCTCGCGAGCCATCTGCACAGCGACCATCTGGCCGATCTCTGGACCCTCGTGGTGGCCGGCTGGCACCAGGGCCGCTCGCGACCGCTGCGGCTCCTCGCCGATCCGTCGGTGACACGGCTCGCCCGCGCTCTGCAGGCCGCGTGGTCGGAAGAACGGGCGCAGCGGCTCGCCTTCGAAGAGCGGCCGAACCGCGACGGCTTCTCGCTCGCCGTCGAGCCGCTCGACGCAGGGCGGCGGCTCGCCTTTCCGGGCCTCGAAGTCGAGGTCGTGGCGGTCGACCACCGCCCGGTCGAGCCCGCCTTCGGCTTCGTCTTCAGAGCCGGCGGGCGGAGCCTCGCGGTGAGCGGCGACACTCGGCGGTCGGAAGCGCTGATCGAAGCGGCGCGCGGCTGTGACCTCCTGGTCCACGAGGTCTTCGTGCACCGGGCGATGCCGATCGTGCCCGGCGTGCGCGAGGCCGCCACGATCGAGGCCGTCGCCTCCTACCACACCGCGCTCGAGGAGGTCGGACCGATCGCCTCGGCGGCCCGAGCAGGCGCCCTTCTGCTCACCCACATCGTGCCGCCGACCGCCGACCCTGCCATGCTCGTCGCCGAGGCCGGCCGGGCGTTCGCGGGCCCGGTGATCGTCGGCGAGGATCTCCTCGGGGTCGATCTCGCCACCGGCACCCTGACCTGGCGCGCGTTGACCGCAAGGCTGCCCGAGCTGCAACGGCACGGCTGAGCCCCCTGCTCACCCGGTGCCGTCGAGTCGAAGGGCGAGCGCGAGCGAGGCCAGCGCCGCCCCGGACGTGACGGCGGACCATCCGACGAGGCGGGACGCCGCGGTGTCGGGCCGATCGGCCGCGGCGAGCGTCGCGAGGCCCGCCGCCACCAGCAGGGACCAGGCGACGAGCGCCCAGGGCGAGGGCCGGTCGCCCAGAAGCCCGAGCTCCGAGAGGAGCGCGAGCGCGAGGCTCACGAGCAGGGCGAAGGAGCCGAGGAGCAGCAGGTCGAGGGCCCCGCGGTCAGCCGGGCGCGCGGGCCGGAGCCGCGCCGCCGGGGCCAGGCGACGCCCCGCCAGAGCCACCGTCGACAAGGCGGTACCGACCAGCAACGGCAGCAGCATGCCACGTCCGACGCCCAGGAGCAGCGCGCCGGCATCGACGCGCAGTGCCGCGCCGACGGCGAGACAGACCGGGGCCACGAGGGCTGTGCGCCGGCCGTGCGCCCCGACCTCGCAGAGCACGAGGAGGAGGACGAGCAGCAGGAGCCCGGGCGAGTGCAGGGCCGCTGCCGCCAGTGCGAAGGCCGCTGCGGCCGAGGCCGACAAGAGCGGAAGGTGAAGCGGGCCGGGTTCGGCCGCGACGATCCTCGCCACCGCCCGCTCGACCACGGAGAGCAGGAGCGTCCCGAAGAGCAGATCGCGGAGCGCCTGCGGCGCGGGTGGCGGCGCGAGCAGCAGGGGGGTCAGAGCGAAGGATGCGGCCGGAGGCCGCAGCCGCCGTAGGCCCGCCAGCCATTCGATCGGCCGGAACCGGGTCGGCTCCGCGGTCGCGGCGGCGACGTCCGCGGGCGGCGCCTCGGGGCCCTTCGATCCTGCCGAACGGACGCTTCGAACCCGCGGATCGGCGACCGACACGCCCATGCTTTCCGTACTCCGGGGAACCGCCCCCGGAGCCAGTCTCGCCCGCTTGGGTTAACGGGCGGTTAACGGCCGGTCGACCTCGGAGGACGGTCAGCGCCGATCGCCTCCTTGAAACAGAACCGCTTCGGTTCTATTTCGCCCACCGGGAAGGACGGGGCGTGCGGTGATCCGACTCAGCAGGCTGTCCGACTACGGGATCGTGGTCCTCTCCCGGCTCGCCCGCGAGCCGGGCCGGGCCCTGCCGGCCTCGACGCTCGCCCGCTCGACCGCGGTGTCGACGGCGATGACCGGCAAGATCTTGAAGCTGCTCACGCGCGCCGAGCTGCTGGTGTCGCAGCGGGGTGTGCACGGCGGCTACGCGCTCGCACGGCCGCCCGAGGCGATCACCGTGGCCGAGATCATCGAGGCGCTGGACGGGCCGATCGCGCTCACCACCTGCGCCGACACCGGGGCCCACGATTGCGGAATCGAATCGCTCTGCCCGGCGCGCGACGGCTGGCGGCGGATCAATCGGGCGATCCGCGACGCGCTCGCCGGGATCACGCTCGCCGACATGGTCCGCTCGGTGCCCGACGGCGCGACCCCGCCTCCCTCGACAACATCGCGCCCCGCGGGTCGCGAGCCCGCGCCGGCCGCCGCGATCGGAGCAGGCTGATGGCGACCGCTCTCGACACGGTCAAGGACTACACCGAGGCCGAATACAAGTACGGCTTCGTCACGCCTGTGGAGGAGGACCGTTTCCCGCCCGGGCTCGACGAGGACGTGGTCCGCCGGCTCTCGGCCAAGAAGGGCGAGCCCGAGTGGCTGACCGAATGGCGGGTGGCCGCCCTGCGCCGCTTCTTCGCCATGGAAATGCCGGACTGGCAGAAGGTCCGCTTCCCGCCGATCGACTTCCAGGCGATCTCCTATTACGCAGCGCCGCGGCAGAAGGAGCGGCCGCGCTCGCTCGACGAGATCGACCCCGAGATCCGGCGCACCTACGACAAGCTCGGGATCCCGATCCGCGAGCAGGAGGTCCTGGCCGGTGTCGCGGTCGACTACGTGTTCGACAGCGTCTCGGTCGCCACCACCTTCAAGCGCAAGCTCGAGGAGCTGGGCGTCGTCTTCTGCTCGATGTCCGAGGCGGTGCGCGAGCACGGCGAGCTCGTGCGCCGCTATCTCGGCTCGGTCGTCCCGCCGGGCGACAACATCTTCGCGGCACTGAATTCGGCCGTCTTCTCGGACGGCAGCTTCGTCTACGTGCCCAAGGGCGTGCGCTGCCCGATGGAGCTCTCGACCTATTTTCGGATCAACGCCGCCGGCACAGGCCAGTTCGAGCGGACCCTGATCGTCGCGGACGAAGGGTCTTACGTGAGTTACCTCGAGGGCTGCACGGCACCGCAGCGCGACGAGAACCAGCTGCACGCCGCGGTGGTCGAGCTGATCGCCCTCGACGACGCCGAGATCAAATATTCGACCGTCCAGAACTGGTACCCGGGCGACAAGGAAGGTCGCGGCGGTATCTACAACTTCGTGACCAAGCGCGGCGCCTGCCGCGGCAAGCGCTCGAAGATCTCCTGGACCCAGGTCGAGACGGGTTCGGCGATCACCTGGAAGTACCCGTCCTGCATTCTCCAGGGGGACGATTCGGTCGGTGAGTTCTACTCGGTGGCGGTCACGAACAACCGGCAGCAGGCCGACACCGGGACCAAGATGATCCATATCGGCAAGCGGACCCGCTCGCGGATCGTCTCCAAAGGCATTTCGGCCGGGCGCTCGGACAACACCTATCGCGGTCTCGTGCGCATCCTCCGTTCGGCCGAAGGCGCTCGCAACCATACGCAGTGCGATTCGATGCTGATCGGAGACCGCTGCGGGGCGCACACGGTTCCCTACATCGAGGTCAAGAACCGCACCGCCCAGTGCGAGCACGAGGCCACCACCTCCAAGATCAGCGAAGACCAGCTCTTCTATTGCCGTCAACGCGGCATCTCGGAAGAAGACGCCGTAGCACTGATCGTCAACGGTTTCTGCCGCGAGGTCATGAACGAGCTGCCGATGGAATTCGCCGTCGAGGCGAAGAAGCTGCTCGGGATCTCGCTCGAAGGCAGCGTCGGCTGAGCGGTGCGCGCGAACGAGGGAAATCCGATGCTCGAGATCCAGGACCTGCACGTCGCGGTCGACGGCCGGCCGATCCTCAAGGGCCTGTCGCTGCGGATCCGCCCCGGCGAGGTCCACGCCGTGATGGGGCCGAACGGCTCCGGGAAGAGCACGCTCGCCTTCGTGCTCGCCGGCCGCGAGGGCTACGAAGTCACGGCCGGCAGTGCCCGATTCGGCGACGAGGACCTGCTCGCCCTCGAGCCCGAGGAGCGCGCCCGCGCCGGCCTGTTCCTCGCTATGCAGTACCCGGTAGAGATTCCGGGTGTAGCCAACATGTATTTCCTCCGCCAGTCGCTGAACGCGATCCGTAAGGCGCGCGGGCTGGACGAGGTTCCGGCCGCCGAGTTCATGCGCAAGGTCCGCGAGCTCGCGCGGCTACTCGGCATCGGCGAAGAACTCCTCAAGCGCGACCTCAACACGGGCTTTTCGGGCGGCGAGAAGAAGCGCAACGAGATCCTCCAGATGGCTATCCTCGAGCCGCGTCTCGCCATCCTCGACGAGACCGACAGCGGCCTCGACATCGACGCGCTCAAGACCGTGGCGGACGGGGTCAACCGACTGCGCGCGCCGGACCGGGCCTTCCTGGTCATCACCCACTATCAGCGCCTCCTGGACCACATCGTCCCCGACGTGGTCCACGTGCTGGCGGACGGGCGCATCCAGCGGACGGGCGGGCCCGAGCTCGCCCGCGAGCTCGAGGAGCGCGGCTACGAGGCCGTGCTCGGCGGCCGGCTCGCCGCCTGAGCCCGGGAGCGCACCGTGTTGGTCGCCGCGAGCCGCCGTCGGGTCGACCCCGACCCCGCTTTCATCCGGGCCTTCGAGGAACTGGCGCCCCGCCTGCCCGGCGCCCGACTGCCCGCACTCGCCGCCGCGCGCGAGCGGGCGATCGCCCGCTTCACCGAACTCGGCATCCCGACCCAGCGCGACGAGGCCTGGAAGTTCACACCGGTCGCGCGGCTCGTGAACCGGCCGCACGGCGTACGGCCTCCCGCGGAGCTGCCGCTCGAGCGGATCCTGCCCCATCTTCTGGGCGGCCCGAAGGCGCGCCGGCTCGTCTTCGTGAACGGTGTGCTGCAGCCGCAATGGTCGCATGTCGGCGGGCTGCCCGAAGGGGCCTCGATCGAGAGCCTCGTCCGCGCCCTCGAGACCCGTCCGGAGGCCGTCCTGGAGCACCTCGCGGGTCCCGACCAAGGCCGCTCCTTCACCGCCCTCAACGCCGCTCTCGCGGGCTGCGGCGCCTGGATCGAGCTGGCGCCGGGCAGCGAGCTCGCCGATCCGGTCCAGCTCCTCTTCGTGACCGTGGCGGGGGCGAGCGCGCCCATGAGCCACCCGCGCATCGTGCTCCGGCTCGGAGCCGGTGCCCGGCTCGCACTGATCGAGAGCCATGTCGGTCTCGAGCCCGGACCGGCGCTCACCAATCTCGTCCTCGAGGCTCGGCTCGAGGAAGGGGCCGCGCTGGCCCACGACCGCCTCCTCCTCCAGGCGGCCGAGGCCGCATTCGTCGGCAGAGCGGAGGTCCACCTCGCCGCTGCCTGCCGCTACGAGCAAACGACGCTCGCGCTCGGTGGGGCGCTCCTGCGCAGCGAGAGCGAGGTGTCGATCGAGGGTGAGAAGGTCGAGTGTCGACTCTCCGGCCTCGCGGTTCCGCGCGAGGGGGAGCATGTCGATACGCTCGTCCGCGTCCACCATCGCGCACCCGCGAGCCATTCGGACCAGCTCTTCAAGAGCGTCGTGGAAGAACGCGGGCATCACGCCTTCGCCGGCAAGATCCTCGTCCACCGGGGCGCCCAGCAGACCAACGCCTACCAGAAGAACGACAATCTCCTTTTGGCCGAGGACGGCGAGGTCGACGTCAAACCCGAGCTCGAGATCTACGCCGACGACGTCAAGTGCAGCCACGGTGCGACCTGCGGCGAGCTCGATCCGAATGCGCTCTTCTATCTGCGGGCGCGAGGGCTGGATGCGGCGACCGCCCGCGGTCTCCTCACCTGGGCCTTCGCGGCCGAGCTCGTCGGCCGGCTCGCAGACCCTTCGGCACGCGTCGCTGCCCGCCGCGCCCTCGCGGCGCGTCTACCGGCCGGCGCCCCGGCGGACGAGGAGGAGGCCGCTTGAGCGCTCTGCCCGCCCGCCGCGAAGCCCCCGCGGCACCGGCCGGCGCCGGGTTCGACGTCGCCGCGGTGCGGGCGCAGTTCCCGATCCTTTCGACCACGGTACACGGCCGGCCGCTCGTCTACCTCGACAGTGCGGCCAGTGCCCAGAAGCCCCGAGCAGTGATCGACGCGCTCGCCCGCTTCTACGAGCGCGACTACGCCAACATCCACCGCGGGGTCTACGAGCTCAGCCAGCGGGCTTCGGCCCTGCACGATGTCGCCCGGCGCAAGGTCCAGCGCTTCCTGGGCGCGGCCGACTGGCGCGAGATCGTGTTCGTGCGCAACGCCACCGAGGCGGTGAACCTCGTGGCGCAGAGCTTCCTCGCACCGCGCCTCGGCCCCGGCGACGAGATCCTCGTCACCGAGATGGAGCACCACGCCAACATCGTCCCCTGGCAGCTGGTCGCTGCGCGCACCGGTGCGAAGGTCGTGGCGGCACCGATCGACGATACGGGCGAGCTCGATCTCGAGGCCCTCGCCGAGCGGATCGGGCCACGCACCCGCATGCTCGGCGTGGTCTGGGTGTCGAACGTGCTCGGCACCGTCAACCCGGTCGAGGAGATCGTGGCGCTCGCCCGCCGGCGCGGCGTGCCGGTCCTGATCGACGCCGCCCAGGCGGTCCAGCATCTCGCGGTCGACGTTCGCGCGCTCGATGCCGATTTCCTGGTCTTCTCGGGCCACAAGGTCTACGGCCCTTCGGGGGTCGGGGTGCTCTGGGGCCGGCTCGAGCATCTTTCGGCCATGCCACCCTGGCAGGGCGGCGGCGACATGATCGAGCGAGTCGCCTTCGAGGGCACGAGCTTCGCCGAGCCGCCCTTCCGTTTCGAGGCGGGGACGCCCGACATCGCCGGCATCCATGCGCTGGGCGTGGCGCTCGACTGGCTCGAGGGGCTCGGCCTCGAGGCCGTGGCGGCGCACGAGGCGGCCCTCTTGGCCCGGGCGGAGGACGCGCTCGCTCGGATCCCGGGACTGCGCCTGCTCGGTGCGCCCAAGCGACGGGCGAGCCTCCTCTCCTTCACCCTCGAAGGCGTGCACGCCCACGATCTGGGCACGCTCCTCGACCTCGAGGGGATCGCGGTCCGAACCGGACATCATTGTGCGATGCCGCTGCACGCCCGCCTGGGGGTGAGCGCCTCGGCGCGGGCCTCCTTCGCGGCCTACACGAGCGTGGAAGAGATCGACGCGCTCGCCCGGGCCTTGCGGCGGATCGCGGAGAGCTGGCGGTGAGGTCGGCGATGGACGGAACGACGGGAGAGGGGCTCGACCGGGAGACAGGCGCGGCGCGCGGTGCCGCCTTTCTCGCCGAGCCGGTCGGCGACGCGCCCTCGCCGGATCGCATGGCCGAGGTGCGAGCACTCGGCGAGAAGATCGTGGCGGCGCTCAAGACTTGCTACGATCCGGAGATACCAGTCGACATCTACGAACTCGGCCTGATCTACAAGGTCGACGTCGAGGACGACAACACGGTGAAGGTCGAGATGACACTGACCTCACCCCACTGCCCGGTCGCCGAGAGTCTGCCGGCGGAGGTCAAGGAGAAGGTGGAGGCGGTCGAAGGGGTCAAGGCCTGCGAGGTGGAGATCGTCTGGGACCCGCCCTGGAGCCCGGCGATGATGTCCGAAGAGGCCCGGCTCGAGCTCGGCATGCTCTGGTGACGGCGGTCGGCCCGGCGCGCAGACCGCGGAGG
>DAIOUO010000145.1:0-8412 GCA_036759485.1 Geminicoccaceae bacterium
CCTGGATGGCCGGCTCCGCGGCCGGCCACGACGAAGTAAGCGATGCCCGGGCTGCTGCTTCCGTCATGGTCGGGCCCCGACCCGACCATCCAGTCTCGTCCTCGGGCGAAGACCCGAGGATCCAGTCCCCCCTGGATGGCCGGCTCCGCGGCCGGCCACGACGGCGGACGCGACATCCGGGCCGCCCCGACCAGGCCGCCGGTTGCCCTTCCGGCCCGGCGGCCCTAGAGCCGCGGGCGAGGAGGCTCGAGGAGATCCGGTATGCCCGCCGACATCCGCGCCGATTTCACGAGGCTCGTCGGCAACACCCCGCTCGTCCGCCTGAAGAAGGCCTCCGAGCGTACCGGCTGCGAGATCCTCGCCAAGTGCGAGTTCTTGAACCCCGGCGGCAGCGTGAAGGACCGCGCCGCGCTCGCCATCGTCGAGGACGCCGAACGCAAGGGCCTGTTGCGGCCGGGCGGCGTGATCGTCGAGGGCACCGCCGGAAACACCGGGATCGGGTTGGCGCTCGTCGGCAACGTGCGCGGCTACCGCACGGTGATCGTCATGCCCGAGACCCAGAGCCAGGAGAAGAAGGACATGCTCCGGCTCCTGGGCGCCGATCTGCGCCTGGTTCCGGCCGTGCCCTACAAGGACCCGAACAATTACGTGAAGGTCGCGGGCCGGCTCGCCGAAGAGCTCGCCGAGAGCGAGCCGAACGGAGCGATCTGGGCCAACCAGTTCGACAACGTCGCCAACCGCGAGGGCCATTACCGCACGACCGGCCCCGAGATCTGGGAACAGACCGGTGGCCGGGTCGACGCCTTCACCTGCGCGGTCGGCACGGGTGGCACGCTCGCCGGTGTCGCCATGTTCCTCAAGGAACGGAACCCGGCGATCAAGATCGTCTGCGCCGATCCGATGGGAGCCGCGCTCTACCACTGGTACAAGCACGGCGAGCTGCGCGCCGAGGGCAGCTCGATCACCGAGGGTATCGGCCAGAGCCGGATCACGAGGAATCTCGAGGGGGCACCGATCGACGATGCGGTCCAGATCCCGGACGAGGAAGCGCTGCCGATCGTTTTCGATCTCGTGAAGGAGGAAGGGCTCGTGGTGGGCGGCTCCTCCGGCATCAACGTCGCCGGTGCGATCCGGGTGGCCGAGGAGCTCGGCCCCGGGCACACGGTCGTGACCATCCTCTGCGATTGGGGAACCCGCTATCAGAGCCGGCTGTTCAATCCCACCTTCTTGCGCGAGAAGGGCCTGCCGGTGCCCGCCTGGCTCGCCTGATCGCGCCGGCCGCTTGGCGAACCGCCGCCGCCCGTCCAGCCCTCGCATTCCTTCCGGAGAGAGAACATGAGCGCCCTCGTCTCCACCGACTGGCTCGCCGAGCGCCTGACCGCCCCCGACGTCCGGGTGGTGGACGCCACCTGGTTCATGCCCGGTTCGGGGCGCGATGCGCGCGCCGAGTACGAAGCCGCGCACATCCCGGGCGCGGTCTATTTCGACATCGACGAGATCTGCGACGAGACGAGCCCCTACCCGCACATGGTGCCCTCCGCCGCCAAGTTCAGCGCGAAAGTCAGGAAGCTCGGGCTCGGCGACGGGGTCACGATCGTCGCCTACGACGCCAACCGCTTCTGCGCCTCGGCGCGGGTCTGGTGGATGTTCCGCCTGTTCGGCCACGAATCGGTCGTCGTGCTGGACGGCGGGCTCGAGCGCTGGAAGGCCGAGGGCCGGCCGCTCGAGGAGGGGCCGGCGCGACCGCGCGAGCGGCACCTGACCGCTCGGCAGAACAGCACGCTCCTGCGCGAACTCGACCAGATGCGGGCCAACCTGACGAGCCGGCGCGAGCAGGTGGTCGACACCCGCTCGCCCGGACGCTTCAAGGGCGAGCTGCCAGAGCCGCGGCCTGGGCTCCGCTCGGGCCACATCCCGGGCAGCCTCAACGTGCCTTATGCCGAACTGATCGCCGCCGACGGAAGGCTCAAGCCGCCCGCCGAGCTGCGGCCCCTTTTCGTGCGCGCCGGGGTCGATCTCGCCCGGCCGATCACCTGCTCCTGCGGCTCCGGTGTCTCCGCCGCGGTCGCCGCCCTCGCCCTCTTCGAACTCGGCCGACCGGACGTGGCGGTCTACGACGGCTCCTGGAGCGAATGGGGCGCCCGGCCCGATACCCCGGTCGAGCGTTGAGTCCGCCTCAGCCGCCCCCGGGCTCCAGGAGCGGAACGTGCGGGGCGGCGCTGCGCGGCAGCACTCCCGAAAGGCGCGGATCCTCGAAGACCTCGACCGCGAGCTTGTAGGGCCGGAAGCCCGTGCGAAGGTAGAAGCCGAGCGCCTCGGGATGGTCCAAATGGCAGGTGTGGACCCAGAAACGCTGCACGCCCGGGCGAAAGGCGCGTTCGAGCGCACGCGCCATGAGCCAGCGCCCCGCACCGGACCCGATCGCCTCCGGCACGAGGCCGAAGAAAGCGAGCTCGCATTGGGCCGGGGTCCGGAAGTCGAGCTCGAGGATACCGATCGGCTCGCCCGACCGCTCGGGCAGCCAGACCTCGAGACCCGGATCGTGCAGGACCGCGGCGAGCGCCGCCTCGTCGAGCAGGAGCCGCGAGAACCAGAGCCAGGGCTCGCCGATCCGCCGATAGAGCGTGCGATAGGCCGCGGGATCGGGTCGCTCCCAGAGGCGGAGCGTGAGGTCCGGCCGGTCGAGAGCGGTGCGGGCCGGCGGCGGGGCACGCATCTCGAGATAGGTCACGAGCGTGGCGAGCCGGCCGGGCGGCAGGTCGAGATAGCCGAGCGCGTCGAGCACCCGGCTCACGGTGGCACCTCGAGGACGAGGCCGTCGTGGGCCGGCGACACTCCCGCGGGCAGCCGTTCGCACCAGTCGCTGTAGGAGAGCTCGTGGTTCATGTGGGTGAGGAAGGCGCGTTTCGGTCCGACCCGCTCGATCCAGGAGAGGGTGAGGCCGAGATGGGCGTGACTGGGGTGCGGCCGTTCGCGCAGACAGTCGACGATCCAGCACTCGACCCCGCGCAGGGCGTCCAAGGCCGAGGCGTCGAGCCCGTCGGTGTCGGTCGCATAGGCGAAGCGGCCGATGCGGAAACCCCAGCTCTCGCCGCGCCCGTGGCGCTGGCGGAAGGGCCGGATCTCGACCCCGGCGACCTCGAACGGGCCTTCGAAGGCGTGGGGCGCGAGTTCGGGCCGCCAATAGCCGAACTCGCTGCGGCCGCCCTCGAAGACGTAAGGAAACCGGGCGCGGATCCGTTCGAAGACGCTGCCGTGCGCGAAGGTCGGGATCGCCCGCATGACGATGTTGTTGATGGCCCGCAGATCGTCGATGCCGTGCAGATGGTCGGCATGGGCATGGGTATAGAGGAGCGCGTCGATCGCCCCGATCCCGGCATCGAGGCATTGCTGACGCAAATCGGGACCGGTATCGACCAGGATGCGCACGCCCTCGACCTCGATCAGGATCGAGCAGCGCCGGCGCTTGTCGCGCGGGTCGGCGGATCGGCAGACACGGCAGTCGCAGCCGATCTGCGGAACGCCCGAAGAGGTCCCGCAGCCGAGGACGGTGATCCTCATGCCGCCTGCGCCAGGGGCCGGGCCTTCGCGAACAGCGCGAAGAAGGCGGCCGTGGTGACCCGCTCGACCTCGGCCGAGGGCACGCCCTTGAGTTCGGCCAGGGCCTTGGCGGTATGGACCGTAAAGGCGGGCTCGTTGGTCTTGCCGCGGTGCGGAACGGGGGCGAGGTAGGGCGCATCGGTCTCGAGCAGGCAGCGCTCGAGCGGCACGTCCTTCACGATCGCCCGGATCTCCTCGGAGCGTTTGAAGGTGAGGATCCCGCCGATGCCGAGATGGAGGCCGAGTGCGAGGGCGCGTTCGGCGAGCACCCGCGAGGAGCTGAAGCAATGGATCACGCCACCGAAAGCCCCCTTCGCCATCTCCTCTTCGAGCACCGCGATCGTCGCCGCGTCGGCGTCGCGGGTATGAACGACGAGCGGCAGGCCGGTGATCCGGCAGGCCTCGATGTGGGTGCGGAAGCTCCGCTCCTGCAGCTCGCGCGGCGCGCGGTCGTAGTAGAAGTCGAGGCCGGTCTCGCCGATCGCCACGACCTTGGGATGGCGCGCCGCCTCGACGAGCGGCGTGGGATCGTCGAGCCCCTCCTCGCCGGCGTGGTGCGGGTGGATGCCGACCGCCGCCCAGACCTCGGGCCAGCGTTCGGCGATCGCGACCGCCCGCGCCCAGCCCTCGCGCGTGGTCCCGATCGTGAGCATGGCACCGATGCCGCCGGCACGGGCCCGCTCGACGACCTCGGCTTCCCGCTCGGCGAGCCCCGGATAGTCGAGGTGGCAGTGGCTGTCGACGATCACGGTGCCGCCTCGGCGATCCGCGGGAACACCCCTTGCGGCCGCGGCAGGGGCGTGCCGGGGACGAGATGCGCCCCCTCGGGGCCGAGGCTCGCGAACCGGCGGGCGGGCTCGCTCACCGCGAGCTGGTCGAGGATCTTGCCGGACGCGTTCGGCATGAAGGGCAGGGTCGCCGTGGCGACGTGGCGGATCGTCTCGCAGGCGGTCCAGAGCACCGCCTGGAGCCGGACCGGATCGCGCTTGGCGAGCGCCCAGGGGGCCTGGGCGTCGATGTAGCGGTTGGCGCGCCCCACGACCTCGAAGATGGCCTCGAGCGCCCGATGCGGAGCGATCTCCTCCATGGCGGTCCGCAATGCGGGAACGATGCCGTGGGCGGCGGCCAAGAGCTCGTCGTCCTCGGGGGCGAGCGTGCCGGGGTCGGGCACCCTGCCCTCGCAGTTCCGCTGAACGAGGGAGAGCACCCGCTGGACGAGGTTGCCGTAGTCGTTGGCGAGATCGTGGTTGGCGCGTTTGAGCATGGCGGCGCGCGAGAAGTCACCGTCCTGGCCGAACGGCACTTCGCGCATCAGGAAGTAGCGGACCTGGTCGAGCCCGTATCGTTCGACGAGCTCGAACGGGTCGATCACGTTGCCGAGGGATTTCGAGATCTTCTGCCCCTCGTTGGTCCACCAGCCGTGGGCGAACACGCGCCGGGGCGGGGGAAGGCCCGCGCTCATGAGGAAGGCCGGCCAGTAGACCGAGTGGAAGCGGACGATGTCCTTGCCGACCACGTGCACATCCGCCGGCCAGAAGGTCTCGAAGAGCTCGCCCTCGGTGTCGGGGTAACCGAGCGCGCTCAGGTAATTGGTGAGCGCGTCGAGCCAGACGTACACGACGTGCGCGGGATCGCCCGGGACCGGGATGCCCCAGCGGAAGCTCGTGCGGGAGACCGACAGGTCCTGGAGCCCGCCCTTGACGAAGCTCACGACCTCGTTCTTGCGCGACGCCGGCATGACGGTCTGGGGGTGGCTCTCGTAATAGGCCAGGAGCCGGTCCTGCCAGGCCGAGAGGCGGAAGAAGTAGGACGGTTCCTCGACCCATTCGACGGGCGCACCCGTCGGCGCCTTGCCGTCGACGAGCTCGCTTTCGGCGTAGAACGCCTCGTCGCGCACCGAGTACCAGCCGGCGTAGGTGCCGAGATAGATGTCGCCCGCCTCGACGAGCTTCTGCCAGAGGGCGGTGACCGCCCGTTTGTGCCGTTCCTCGGTCGTGCGGATGAAATCGTCCGGGCTCGTGCCCATGGCCTCCGCCATGCGGCGGAAGCGCTGCGAGACCTCGTCGGTGAAGGCCTGCGGGTCCTTGCCGGCGTCTCTGGCCGCCTTTTCGACCTTCTGGCCGTGCTCGTCGGTGCCCGTCAGGAAACGGACGCGGCGACCGTCGAGCCGCATGAAGCGGGCGAGCACGTCGCAGGCGAGCGTGGTGTAGGCGTGCCCGATGTGGGGGCTGTCGTTGACGTAGTAGATCGGCGAGGTGACGTAGAACGCGTCCCGCGCGGCCATCGGCCTCACTCCGCTCCGGATCGGCTCGCGGCGGCCGGCCCACCCGTGCCGCCCAGGCTCCGGACGAGCGGCAGGAGCGCCTGAACGGGATCGAGGTTCGAGGCCTCGATCGAGGCGGCGAGCGCGGCGAGCTTGTCCCACAGGCTCCAGCAGCGATCAAGGCCGAGCGCCCGACCGCGCCGGGCGAGAAGCTCGGCCTCCCCGGGAACGAGCTCGACCCGGTTCGGCCGGCCGGCGGCGCTCCGCGCGCAGCGATGGAGGAAGGTGGCGAGCAGATCGACCGCCGCCTCGAGCCCCTCCGCCCGTGCCCGCTCGACGAGCCGGTCGACCACGGAAAGCGCCGCCTCGAGCCTGCCGCCCGCTCGCTCGAGCTCGCCGAGCAGACCCGCATAGGCCTCGAGCCAACCGCTGCGTTCGGCCGCCAGCGCCCGGCCTGGCAGACCCCTCGCGAGCTCGACCAGGCGTACCCGCCGCTCGGCGGGAAGTTCGGGAGCGAGCGCCTCGAGCGCGCGAGCGAGCTCGTCGGGCGGTAGCGGACGGAGGGCGAGGCGGGCGCAGCGCGAGGCGATGGTGGCGGGCAGCAGCCCCGGTCGCTGCGCCACGATCAGGAAGAGGAGGCCCGCCGGCGGCTCCTCGAGGAGCTTCAACAGCGCGTTCTCGCCCTCGGCGTTGAGGGCTTCCTCGGCGTCCTCGATCAGGCAGACCCGGCGGTGGCCGGCGAAACCGGTCTGCTGCAGCGCGCGCAGCGCCTCGCGCACGACCTCGGCCTCGAGCTCGGCTCGCCGGCCGCGGACCAGCCCCCTGTGGCGCGGCGCGAGCCGCACGAGGTCGGGATGGGCGCCCGATGCTACCTGACGGAAGAGCGGCCGGCTCGGATCGTCGGCGGCCGGATCCTCGGGGTCGCCCTGGAGCCAGCGGCGGGCGAGGCGGAAGGCGAGCGTGGCCTTGCCGACCCCGCGCGGGCCCGAGAGCAGCCAGGCGTGCGGTGGCCGGCCGGCCCGCCAGGCGCGGGCGAAGGCGGCCTCGGCCCCGGCGTGGCCGAAGAGCAGCGGGTTGGCAGCGGGCTCGGGGGCACCGCTCACGGATCGAGCCCCAGGCGGGCGACGAGCAGCGCCTCGATCTCGGCCGCCACGGCCTCGACGGGACGCTCGGCGTCGACGAGCACGATGCGCCCGGGCTCGACCGCGGCCAGCGTACGGAACCCTTCGCGGACCCGCTCGTGGAAATCCCGGCCCTTGCGCTCGAAGCGGGTGGCGCCACCGTGGTCGCGGCGGCGGGCGAGGCCGGTCTCGACCGGAACGTCGAGGACGAGGGTGAGGTCGGGGAGCCGGAAGCCCAGCAGCTCGCCCTGCAGCCGGTCGACGAGCGCGAGCCCGAGCCCGCCCGCGAGGCCCTGATAGACCCGGGTCGAATCGAGGTAGCGGTCGCAGAGCACCCAGCTGCCGGCGGCGAGCGTCGGCTCGATCACCCGGGCGAGATGCTCGGCCCGGGCGGCGGCGACGAGGAGAAGCTCGGCGGTCGCGGTCCAGCGCTCGGCAGGCCCCTCGAGGAGCAGGTGGCGGATCGCCTCGGCCCCCTCGGTGCCGCCCGGCTCGCGCGTCAGGCACACGCGCAGACCGCGGGCCTCGAGGGCGGCGGCGGCGCGGGCGATCTGGGTCGACTTGCCGGCCCCCTCGCCGCCCTCGAAGGTGACGAAGCGGGCGGGCCCGGTCGTGCCCAAGGGGGTCAGGCCCCACCCAGCACGAGATAGCCGAGGGCACCCGTGAGCCGGCCCACGAGCCCGGCCCGCTCGACGGCCCTGCCGGCCAGGAGCGGCACGGTGAGCGGCGGCCGGCCGGGCACGGCGATCTCGAGCCGCCCGATCTCTTGGCCACGGGCGATGGGGGCCGGCAGCGGGGCCTCGTAGCGGGCGACGACTTTGAGATCCTTGCGCGCCTCGCGGCGCATGGTGATACCGACGAGCTCGCGCGGCACGGCAGGCACGGTGGGCGCCGCCCCGAGCCAGACCGGCACCTCGACGACGGTCTCGCCGGCCGCGAACAGCTTGTATTCCTGGAACTCGCGGAAGCCGTACTCGAGGAGGAGCTCGGCCTCGGTGCGGCGCTGGCGCAGGGTCTCGAGGCCGGCGAGCACGGCGATGATCCGCCGCCCCTCGCGCTCGGCCGAGACCACGAGCCCGTAGCCCGCCTCCTCGGTGTAGCCGGTCTTGACACCGTCCACCCCGGGCACGCCCGCCTGCAGGAGCGGGTTGCGGTTGGGCTGGCGGATCTTGGCGTACTCGAACTCCTTCTCGCCGTAATAGCGGTAGAAGCGCGGATGCTCGCGGATGATCCGGCTCGCGAGGGTGGCGAGATCCCGCACGCTCATGAGGTGCTCGGGATCCGGCAGGCCGGTGGCGTTCTTGAAGCGGCTGTTGGTGAGGCCGATCTCCTGGGCGCGGCGGTTCATCCGCTCGGCGAAGGCCGCCTCGCTGCCGGCGAGCGCCTCGGCGAGCACCACACAGGCATCGTTGCCCGACTGGATGATCA
>DAIOUO010000146.1:0-8377 GCA_036759485.1 Geminicoccaceae bacterium
GGTCGGCCGGGTCGATGCGTCCGGCCGACGGAAGCGACTTCAGAACAAATTCTTGTAGGCGACTGCGGCGCGCGGATTGTTCCACTCGGGGTAGACCCGGAAATTCTGGGCTTCACAATTGAAGTAGGCCTCGTAGGCGATCAGGCCGGCATTCTGCGCGAAGAATTCACGCATCTTCTGGATGTAGAAGGGATTGTCGAACCCGCCACCGCTCTTGTTACCCAACCCCCATTCGCCGATCGCCAGCTGCTTGCCCCGGCTCCTCGCGAAGTTGGCCCAGAAGTCGAGCTCGGGCTTGAACGAGGACTGCCAAACCGATTCGCTGGTGGCTGCCGGCCATTGATCGTAATAGGAAAGACCGATCACGTTGACGACGTCGTCACCGGGATAGGCGTTGGCCGCGACGTTCTGGTACTTGCCGTTCCAGGACTCCCGGTTGACCGACCACTCGATCTTGAGGCCCGGCACGACCGACCGCATCACCTGGACAGCGCGGCGGAAGCAGGCCTTGAAGCCACTGTAGTTGCCGTTGATCGACCAGGGGAACCAGTTGCCGTTCGCTTCCCAGCCGAGCCGGATGATGGCGTCCGTCGCCCCGCGCCAGACGAGCCGCTGGGCGATACCGCGATACTCGTTGTCGAAGGCGCCGGCGGCGCACTGGGCGAACTGGCCTCTCACCTCGTTGGTCAGCAGCGGGGTGCTGATCGCGAGCACACGCCCGTTGCCTCGCTTGGCGGCGAACTCGCTGCCCACCGTACTGTTGAAGAAAGTCAGCACATTGGCCCAGGTGTCCTGGGGAGCCCAACCGTGCAGGGCGCTGAACGGCGTACCGCGCCAGCTCTCGAGCGTGTACAACATGTTGCCGTAATGGCAGCTCATGCCGCTCCGCCAATAAGCCTGCGCTGCCGCCTGATCGGCCGCGACGACGCCGAGCGTCGCCGCCACGGCGGTGATCGCGGCGCAACGCCGGGCGAAGCTGCGCACGGTACCTTCGCGCATCGTTGACTCCTGGCTGCCGGTTTCGGATTGCGAGGCTGCGCTCGGCCGCCTCGTGTTCGGTAGACGCGATCGATGTCGATTCATTCCCGCGAACGTGGTTCTTCTCGGGGTTCTTCGACGGCAGATAGCCCCACTTCCGACGCACCCGTCCGGATCGCGCACACCCAGCATCGTCGGCTCCCGCTCGATCGGGCTCGACGGGCCCGAGCCCCGCCACGTCTCCAGGCTGGTCTCTCGAAGAGAACGTCTAGCGCGGCGAGATGAAGAAAAGGTAAACGAGCGTTCGCGGTTGGCCGCCGGCGACGTCACCGGTGACGCCTCAGCCCTTCACGCCGCCCACCTGCAGCCCTGCGACCACGAACTTCTGCAGGAGCAGCACGAGGAGGACGGAGGGGAGCAGCGCCAACAGGCAGATCGCCATCATCAAGTTGAAGAAGACGTGGACGTCGCCGACGAGGCTGTTGATGACGACCGGCACCGTCATGAACTCGGCTTTGTTCACGAGGATCAGCGGGATCAACAGCTCGTTCCAGGCGATGACGAAGACGAGGGCACCGCAGGAGGCGAGTGCCGGGGCGGCGAGTGGCAGGCTCACCCGCCAGAAGGCGCCGAAGCGCGAGCAGCCGTCGATCCGGGCGCTGTCCTCGAGCTCTTTCGGGATCTGGTCGAAATACGGGGCCAGGATCAGGATCGCGTAAGGCAAGAGAAATCCGGTGAGCGCCACGATCACGCCCACGACCGAATTCAAGAGGCCGAGTTGGCGGAAAGCCACGTAGAGCGGGATCATGAGCGTGATCACGGGCACGAAGCGGGCCAAGAGGCTCGCGTTCACGAGCCAGCGGGTCCAGCGATAGCCGAGCCGGGCGATCGTCCAGGCCGAGAGCGCCCCCATGGCGAGCGTGAGAAGGGTGACCGAAAGGGCGATCACCGTGCTGTTGGTGAAGGCCCAGCGGATCTTCTTGACGTTGTCGGGAAGGTAGGTGACCTGCTCGAAGATCGCGCCCCGTTGCTCGCCGCCCGAGAGGATCACCCGGAAATTGTCGAGCGTCCATTCGGGCGGCAGGAGTGCCCGGGTGTCCGCCTGCAGGGTCTTCTCGGCCTGCAAGGCTCCGAGCGTGACGGCGGCGATCGGCAAGAGCAGGAAGGCGATCACCGCCAGGTTGGCGAGGTGCAGGAGCAGGCGACCGAGCCGGCTGGGGGTGAGCACCGCGATCTCCTCCCGATCCGACCCCTCGCGGGGAGTTCAGTCGAGGAAGCCGCTCGCGCGCGGCAGCCAGAGAACGATCTCCGGGAACAACATGCAGAGCGCGAGCCCGGTGAGCTGCAAGAGCACGAAGGGGACGATGCCGCGATAGATGTGCAGTATGGTGACCTCGGGCGGAACCGTGCCCCGCATGTAGAACAGGGTGAAGCCGAAGGGCGGGGTCAGGAACGAGGTCTGCAGGTTGAGTGCGACCAGGATCGTGACCCAGGGCATGAAAGCGGTGGCGAGGCCGACATGGTCCGAGAAGTCGATCTTCTGCAAGATCGGAACGAAGATGGGTAGCACGATCAAACAGATCTCGATGAAATCAAAGAAAAATCCCAGGATGAATACCAGCGCCATGAGGAAGACGAGTATCTCCCAGCCGGTGTCGATTCCCGAAGCGGCCAGGAGATCCGCGAAGAGATAATCGCCGCCGAGGGCCCGGAAGACGTAAGCGAAGACCGTGGCGCCAAGGATGATGAAGAAGACCAGAGCGTTGGTGGCGGCTGCCCCGTCCAGCACCTGGGCGAGCGTCGCACGGTCGAGCCGGCGGTTGAGCGCGGCGAGCAGGAGCGCCCCGGCACAGCCCACTCCGGCGGCCTCGGTCGGCGTCGCCCAGCCGAGGAAGATCGATCCCAGGACCAGCAGGATCAGGAAGGAGGGCGGCAGCAGGCTCTTGAGCACGAGCAGGGCGAGTTCGCCCGCGCCCGACGGGCCGATCTCCGGGGGCAGCGGCGGGGCGAGGTTCGGCCGGAGCGTCGAGAGGACGGCGATGTAGGCGAGGTAGAGGCCGGACAGCAGCAGTCCCGGCAGGGTCGCACCGGCGAACAGCGTCCCGACGGGCACCTGCACGAGATCGCCCATGATCACGAGCATGATCGAAGGCGGGATCAGGATGCCGAGCGTGCCGGAAGCGGCGATCGTGCCGACCGCCAGCTCCTTCTGGTAGCCACGCTCGAGCATGGTCGGCAGGGCGATCAGGGTGAGCATGATCACGGAGGCGCCGACGATGCCGGTCGTGGCGGCCATGATCGTGCCCATGGCGGTGACCGCGAGGGCGAGGCCGCCCGGCACCCGGCGCAGCAGGATCTGAAGGGTGTGGAGGAGGTCCTCGGCGACCCGCGACCGCTCGAGCACGAGGCCCATGAAGATGAACATGGGCACCGCCACCAGCACCTGGTTCTGGATCACCGCACCGTAGATCCGCGGCATGATGCTCCAGAACTGGACGATCTTGAACTCGCCCGCGAGCCAGCCGAGGAAACCGAAGGCGATGCCCGAGGCGCCGAGGGTGAAGGCCACGGGATAGCCCAGGAAGAGCAGCCCGACGGTGACGAAGAACATCACCAGTGCCAGATGCTCGACCAGATAATCGAGCATCAGGCGGTCTCCCGGGCTCGTGCCCGCAAGGGCTCCGGCCCGAGGACCAGGACGAGCTTACGGCAGAGGAAGGAGACGGTGCCGGCCAGGAGGAGGACGTAGCCCAGGAAGAGGAAGCCCTTGATCACGAAGCGGGCCGGCAGTCCGTTCGGTGCGTCGGAGCTCTCGAGTTGGAGGAGCGAGGTCGTGAAGAAGCTCCAGGCGTAAGGCAGGAGGACGAGGCAGTAGGGCAGGGCGAAGACGATGGTGCCGACGAGATCGATCCGATCCTTGACCTCCCGGCGGAGATGGCCCGTGAAGACGTCGATCCGCACGTGGGAGTCGCGCACCACCCCGTAACCGAGCCAGAGCAGGAAGAGCACGCCCGCGAGGTGCCATTCGAGCTCCTGCAACCGGGTCGAGCCGAGCCCGGCCAGCTGGAAGCCGAACTTGCGGCTCACCACGTCGAAGCAGATGACGACCGTGACGACCAGGAACAGCAAGGAGACGATCCGGCCGATTCGGGCGAGCACTGTATCGATCGCTCGGCTGAGGGCCAGCACCTTGTCCATGGCGACCTTCGATTCGAGGCGGGGCGTGGGCGGCCCGCCGCGCGCGGGCCGCCGGTCGGGCTCAGGTTCGGCTCATTTGAGGTAGCCGACCTCCTTCCAGTTCTTGTACTCCTCGCGGAAGGCGGCGAGCGAAGCCCACATCTTGGTGAACATGGGCGATTTCGCGCTCTCTTCCTGGACGACCTCGGCCCAGGCCTTCTCCATGGCCGCCAGAATCTCGGGCGGCCACATGTGGATCTGCACACCTTTCTCCTTGAGCCGCTTGAGGGCGCCGCCCTGGATCGCTTCGCCCTGGGCGAATTCGTGCAGCTGGGTGGCGTAGCAGGCGTTCTCGACGATCGCCTTCTGGGCCTCGGAGAGCGCGTTCCACTTGTCGAGGCTGATCAGGAAGTCGTTCATCGTCGACTGCTGGTGCCAGCCCGGGAAGTAATAGTGTTTGGCGACCTGGTAGAAGCCGTAGGTCTCGTCCATCGACGGCATCGAGAACTCGGTCGCATCGATGGTGCCGAGTTGCAGGGCCTGGAAGATCTCGCCGCCGCCTAGGAGCTGGGTCGAGACGCCGAGCTTCTCCATCACCTTGGCGCCCAGACCGTAGAAGCGCATCTTGAGACCCTTGAAGTCGTCGAGGGTCTTGATCTCTTTGCGGAACCAGCCGGAGCCTTCGGGCGCGATCAGCCCGCAGGGGATCGCCTTGACCTTGTAGCGGGCGTAGAGCTCGTCCCAGAGTTGGCGGCCGCCACCGTAATAGAGCCAACCGATGTACTCGCCCGCCGAGGGGCCGAAGGGCACCGCGCCGATCAGGTTGAAGGCGGTGTCCTTACCTGTCCAGTAGCCGGGCGAGGTCCAGGCCGCATCGAGCGCGCCGGAGGCCACCGCATCGAGCGACTGCAGGTTCGGCACGAGCGAGTTGGGCTCGTGGAAGCGGATGTCGATCGAGCCGCCCGACATCTTCCGGATGCGGTCGACCAGGGCGAGCTGGGTCGGCCCGAGCAGGCCCACGTTCGAGCCGTAGCCGCCCTGCATGTCGATCTTGACGCGCTTTTCCTGCGCCGCCGCCCCGCCGGCCGCCAGGAGAAGGAAAGCCGCCACGCCCAGGGCGAGGCCGCCCGCACGCTGTCCGCTCATTTCCGCTCGCTCCCCGATCCTCTTGGGGCGACGCGGCCCGGCCGCGTGCCCGGCGCGGCCGACGCTATCAGCTGGGGCCGCCCGCGCAAGGGTGATCCGCGCTCGGTGCAGGTCACGGCTCATTGGATCCGCCGGTAGATCGTCTTGACGTAGACGATCGCGAGCGCACCCACGATCAGCGCCAAGACCCATGCCGAGGCGGCCCCGAGGCCGATGTCGTTGGGTGGCTCGAAGGCCTTCTTGTAACTGTACCAGGCGGCCACCCAGGTCGCGTCGCCCGGCCCGCCCTGGGTGATCGCCCGGATCTCCTCGAAGACGGTGAAGGCGAAGGAGGTCCGGAGCACCAGGATCACGACCAGGATCGGCACGAGCAGCGGCAGGGTGATGTAACGGAAGCGCTGCCAGGCGGTCGCACCGTCGACCGCCGCCGCCTCGTGCAGCTCCGTCCCGATCCCCTGCAAGGCGGCGTGCACCAGGAGCACGGCGAAGGGCAGGGTCCGCCAGACGTAGGGCACGGTCACGGCATAGAGCGCCGTTTCGGGGTGGCCGGCCCAGTTGATCGGTTGGTCGATCACGCCCAAGGTGAAGAGGATCCGGTTCAAGAAGCCGAACTGGAAACTGTAGAGGAACGACCAGATGAGGCCGTTGGCGATCGGCGGGATGGCGTAGGGTAGAAGGATGAGGACGCGGGTGATCCGCGAGGTCCAGACACGTTGTTGGTTGATCAAGAGGCCGATCGCCACGGCGAGCACGAGTTCGGCCACGACCACGATCGCCACGAAGACGAACGTGTTGCGGAGCGAAAGCAAGAACAGGGGATCGCTGAACAGGCGGACGTAATTGTCGAGACCGGCCCAGGGAAATTCGCCGCGCCGCAGCTGCGCGGGCCCGACCCGGTGGAAGCTCAGCCAGGCAGCGTAGCCGATCGGGTAGGCCAGGACGAGCGCCATGGTGAGGAGGGTGGGCAGGTTCATGACGAGCGCGAGCCGGCCGGGCGCCAGCTCCCGGACCCGAGCGCGGGGCGAGACCGCCGCCACCGCCGGCTCGCTGTCGCTGCCCGAGGGACCGGCCCCGGCGGCTCAGGCGCGCTTCACCTCGTCGATCGCCTTGATCAGGTTGTCGCAGGCGCGATCGGCCGTGATCTGGCCCGTGAGGCACTTCTGCACCTCGATGTTCAGCCGGTCCGACCAGGGGAAGTGCCAGGGCTGATACATGGAGTTCACCACTTCGCCGAGGTACGTGGCCTTGTTCCAGATCTCGAGGATCGCCGCCACGTCGCCCCACGGCGCCCAGCCGGTCCTGATCACGTCGCTTTCCATGACCGAGCGGTAGCCGGAGCCGAGCATCGCGTCGCGGGCCAGGTTCTCCGCCTGGGTGTAGCGGCCGTCCTTCGTCTTGCCGCCCAGATATTGGAGGAGCTTCCAGGCCCATTCCTTGTCGCGATTGGCAGTGCACAGGAAGTACACGTGGGTGACGCCGACCGTCCGGCCGTCACCCGGCGAGCCCCAGACTTTGGCCTTGCCGGCCGTCGGCGACTGCGCCGGATCGTTGGCGACGTTGAGGCCGTAGTGGTGGTTGGGCCCTCGGTAGAGGTTCTTGCCGGCGCCGAAGGCCTTGGCCGACTGGGTGAACTGCACCTTCAGGCTCTCCGGGTCGGCGAGCCCCTCCGCGAAGGTGGCGGCCCACCAGCGGAGGGTTTCGCGGGCGATCGAGCCGGGGCCCAATTGGTGCTTGCCGTCCTTGTCGAAAAAGGTGCCGCCGCGGTTCCAGGTCATCTGGTACCAGGTGCCGGGAAGCTGCTCGAGCCCGACGCCCGCGACCCACAGGATCGGATACTGGCAGATTCCGTCCTTCTTCACCTTGCGGCATTGCTCGAGGAGTTCGTCGTAGGACTTGAAGGGCTCGAGCTTGGCCTTGTCCATCAGGTCCTGGTGGTAGTTCCAGACCCAGACGGCGGAGAAATAGGGCAGGCCCATCACCTTGCCGCCTTGGATCGCCACTTGCTTCGTGAAGGCCGTGAAGTCCCGGGCGTAGTCGGCGGCACCTGGCAGCCCGTCGAGCGGCTCGACCAGTCCTTGTGCGACGAAGTTCGCGAAGCTGAAGGGAGAGCTCTGCGAGACGTCGATCGTCTCGCCTCCTGCGAACATGGTCATCAGCTTGGTGGGGTGGTCGTTGAAGGACGAGATGGTCGAATTGACTTTGACGCCCCAGTCATCGGTGAACTTCTTGGCGATCTTGGTGTAGATGTCGCCGTAGGTCCAGACGACGAAGTTGACCTCGTCGACCTTTGACTTCGGCGGTACGGCCCAGGGCTCCGCCTGGGCGAAGGCGTGGCGCGGGTCGTGGAAGCCCGTCGCCGCAGCCGCCAGCGCCCCGGCCGAAACGCCCAGGAGATCCCGTCGCGACCAGCCCGATCCCGTGCCCCACATGGTTCTGCCTCCCAGCCCCGCTCCCCGGCGGTCCGTCGCGACAGCTTGTGGGCGGGCAGGGGCGCGGTCAATCGTCGCGGCCGCAGGCGGGGCCCGCGGCGGCGCGCGGTCGGCGCTGGCGGCCGCGTCCGCGGCGGACTAGCCTCGGATGGCCGAAGACTCCGAGGGAGGCGACCGTGAGCGAGCCCCGGGTCACCGGGCCCACGACCCTGTCGAACAGCTTTCTTTCCGAGACCATCCAGGTCTGCGTCGTCACCCGCGACCACCGCCGGACGATGGCGGGTATGGTCGCGGCCGGGATCGGTCCCTGGCGGGTCTACACTTTCGGGCCCGAGACCTGCACCGAGATGACCTGTCGCGGCCGGCCGGAGCGTTTCACCTTCAAGCTCTGCATGGCCTGGACCGGGCAGATGTTCTGGGAGATCGTCGAGCCCCTCGAGGGGCCCTCGATCTACAAGGACTTCCTCGAGCGGCACGGCGAAGGGATCCACCACGTGGCCTTCGCCTGCGGCGATCTTCCCTGGGCCGAACGGGTGCGGCAGTTCGAGAGCCGGGGCTTCGCCTGCATCCAGTCCGGGAAGTGGCTGGGCACGGTGCCGTGGGCCTATTTCGGGACCGAGGAGGCGACGACCACGATCTTCGAGATC
>DAIOUO010000147.1:0-8352 GCA_036759485.1 Geminicoccaceae bacterium
AGGTGGCGCCGATCTCGCCACCCTCGCCTGGATCGCGGCCGGGCTCGTGGGCGCGATCTCGGCACCGCTCTGGACGGCGCTCGGGCGGCGGCTCGGTCGTTGCGCCGCGTTGGTGATCGCGATCCTGCTGCTCGCGCTCGGCACGGCGCTGACCGGGCTCGCAGCGCGGCCGTCACCGGCGGTGGCCGCCGGTCTCCTGATCGGTGGCACCTTCATGGGGATCACCGCGCTCGCGCTCGAGCAGGCCCGCGCCGCCGCGCCCTCTACGCCTGCCGGGGCGGCGGCTTTCGTCACCGGCAGCTTCGGCATCGGCCAGGTGCTCGGCCCCCTGCTCGCGGGCGTGTTCCTGGACCTGGCGGGGCCGCTGCCCGCGCTCCTGGTTCCGGCCGCCGTCGCGGCGCTCGGCGCGGCCCTCCTGGCACCGGACCTGCGGCGACCCGACCGGTCGCGGTGACCTCACCGAGTTTCGGCCGAGCGGGGCAGCCGGGGCGTCGAGGAGCGCGAGCGGCACGACCATGCAAGAGCCCCGGCCACGCGAGGCCTCGTGCGGCGGGCCCCTCCGGATGTCGGCGTGCCCGTCGCCTCGCCCCGGAGCGCCACCCTCCCTCGTGCCGGACCCCCACGGCCCGCCCGGCCGATCCGTCGCCCGTCCCGCGTCAACCATCGGGCCCGCTGCCCCGCTCGGCGCGCCGGTCGACGGCGTCCCCTTGCATCGAGCCCTTGTCCGGTTCCGCCTCGGGCGCGATCCGGAACGGTCGCTCGCCTCCTCACGGGTTCCTCGTGCTCGAGCCGAAGTCCCTCGCCGACTGGCTTCCGGGCAGCCCCCTCGGGTCGACCACCCGCGCCGGGCGCCCTCGCCGGACCGACCGCGGCGCTTTTCGCGCCCGACCCGTTCGCTCGCGGCGAGCCAACGGCCCACCACTGCCCGGGCGCCGGCCACGCCTCTCTCCCCGGCCGGCGTCGCTCGCTCCGTGCGATCCGGTCCGGTCCCCGTCGATCGACACCGGCGACGGGTCACGGCGAGACCCGCCAGTGCTCGACCCATAGGGTCGTCGGTGCCAAATGGCCGGTCGGCTGGACACCGTCGAGCCAGCGCGGCCAGATGTGCGCCTCCGCTCGGAAGAAGAGCGGCAGCGCCGGGAGTTCTTCCGCGTAGATCGTCTGCAGCTCGCGCCAGAGCCCGCGTCGGCGCTCCTCGTCGAGTTCCCGTTCGATCGCTTCGAGCAGCGCGTCGACCCGGGGATGGGCGAAGCCCGTGTAGTTCTGCCCCGCCCAACCGTTTCCGGGGCTCGGCACCTCGGCCGAATGCAGGATCGATCGAGGCACGTTCTCCGGGCTCGAGATCCAGGCGAAGAGCGCCATGCCCGTGAAGCGCCGCCTGGCCAGGGTCTCGCCGAACAGGACTCTCGGTGGCTCGTTGCGGATCACCACCTCGACCCCGACCGACCGCCACATGCCCTGGAGCACCTGCTGGACGAGCTCGCGCGACCGGTTGCCGGCCGTGCTCTGGAAGTCGAGCCGGAGCGGTTCGCCCCGGGTGTTGCGCCGCACGCCGCCGGGTCCCGGTCGCCAGCCGGCCTCGTCGAGCAGCGATCGGGCGCGCGCCGGATCGTACGGCCAGCGCGGCAGGTCGTCGGCCAGCATACGATCGAGCGGGCTCACGAAGCCGTGCGCCACCGGCTGGCGGTCCTCGAACAACTGACGGGTGAGAAGCTCGCGGTCGAGTGCGAGCAGGAGGGCACGGCGGACCCGGACATCGGCGAGGATCGGGTTGTCGAGCCGCAAATCGATGTGCTCGTAGACGAGCCCCGATCGGTAGACCACGCGGAACCGCTCGCCGTGTCGCTTCTCGAAGGCGAGGGCCTGATCGAGGGGCAGCCCCAACGACCCCTCGATCATGTCGATCTCGCCCGACAGTAGGTTGGCCTCGAGGGCGGCCGTGTTCTCGATCGCGCGGATCGTGATCCGCTCGAAAGCCGGGCGTGGCCCGCGCCAGTGGGGATTGCGGGCGAGGTCGATGCGGCTGCCGGGCGCGACCGCGGCGATCCGGTAAGGGCCCATCGCGAGGCCGGCGTCGGTGGGAGCCGTATCGAACAGGGTGCGGTTCCGATACGTGGCCGGGTCGGCGTCGAAAACGGCGCGCTCGCGGTGCGCGGGCAGAAGGCGCAGATCGTTGACGGCGTTGTAGTCGAAAGTCACGCGGTCGACGTGGAGGACGAAGCGGCGTTCGTCGAGCGGCTCGACCTTCCAGATCCGCCGATAGAGCTCGGCGTTGGTGACACCCGAGAGGGGATGTCGGCCCACCTCCCAGGCGAAGAGCACGTCGGCGCTCGTGACCGGTGTGCCGTCGGCCCAGAACAGATCCGGCCGCAGCTCGAAGCGGAGCGCGACGCCCTCGCCGCCGCCGGGCGCCGGCTCGCGCGCGGCGAGGCCGTTCTCGAAGCTCGGCAGTTCGGTGCACAGCATGCACACGAGCCGCCAGCTCGCGTCGTGGGTCGTGAGCGGCCGGTGCGTCGCACCGAGCACGAAGCTCTTGGCCGCCATCGAGTCGATGCTCGGATGCAGGTTCGCGGGAAACTGCGTGATCCCGATCACGAGATCCCGTGCCGCCGCCGGGAGGGCGGCGAGAAGTGCCACGAGGAGGGCGATCGCATGCCGTACCGACAAGGGAGCCTCCCGAGCCGGCCTGGGACGGCGCCTCGGGTCCGCCTGGACAGGCCCCGACCCGGCAACTAGCCTCCGCGCCGCAGCCGCCCAGGAGGTCGACCGGTGCGCGAGAACACGCTCAAGTCGAAGTGGAGCCAGGGCATCGCCACCGTCAACGGGTGGTGCGCGATTCCCCACCCCGTCGCCGCCGAGTTCATGGCCCATTGCGGCTGGGACAGCCTGACGATCGACCTCCAGCACGGGCTCGTCGACTATCAGGCGGCCGTCGGCATGCTCCAGGCGATCGGCACCACCCCCACGATCCCGCTCGCTCGCGTACCCTGGCGCGAGGCGGGCATCGTGATGAAACTGCTCGATGCCGGCGCGATGGGCATCATCTGTCCGATGGTCAACGATCGAGCCCAGGCCGAAGAGTTCGTGTCGTTCTGTCGCTACGCGCCCAAGGGACAGAGGAGCTTCGGTCCCACCCGAGCCCTGATCGCCCACGGCGCCGATTACGGGGCCAGAGCCAACGAGCAGATCCTGGCGATCGCCATGATCGAGACCGTCGAAGCCCTCGACAACCTCGAATCGATCCTCGCCACACCAGGCCTCGACGCCGTCTATATCGGCCCGGCCGATCTGGCCCTCTCGATGGGCTACAGCCCGATGCTCGACCCGACCGAACCGGCCGTGGTCCGCGAGATCGAGCGGGTGGTGACGGCTGCCCGCAAGGCGGGTCTCTGGGCCGGTATGCACTGCGGTGCGCCGGCTTATGCCAAGGCGATGATCGCGAAGGGGCTCAACTTCGCGACCCTGCTCTCGGACGCCCGCATCCTCACCATGAAGGCGGTCGAGCTCGTCAAGGAGATGGGCACCCGGGTCGAGGGCCCGAAGAGCTCCACCTATTGAGGCGCGCGGGGTGATGGCCCGGGTCCTGGTGGTCGGGCGGATCCACGAGGCGGGAATCGCTCGCCTCCGTGCCGAGCCGGGCCTCTCGGTCGAAACGCTCGACGAAACCGAGCGTGGCGCACTCGAGCGAGCGCTGTCCGCGGCGGAGGCGGTGATCGTGCGCACCGCGCCGCTTCCCGGTCCCTCGATCGCCGCGGCACCGCGGCTCGCGGTGATCGCCAAACACGGTGTGGGGTACGACAACATCGACGTGGCGGCGGCCACCGCCCGTGGCATCCCGGTCACCGTCACCGCGACCGCCAACGCCACCTCGGTCGCCGAGTTCACCTGGGCCCAGATCCTGGCGCTCGCCAAGCTCTCCCGCGCGATGGACGCCGCGGTCCGCGCCGGCGATTGGGACGCCCGCCATCGGCTCGTGCCGCTCGAGCTCGCCGACAAGACGCTCCTCGTCGTGGGCTTCGGGCGGATCGGCACGCGGGTGGCCCGCCGTGCGCTCGCCTTCGAGATGCGCGTGTCGGTGTTCGACCCGTACGTTTCCGCCGAGCGCATCCTTGCCGCCGGCTGCGAGCCGGTCGCGAGCCTGGACGATGCGCTCGCGAGGGCCGACGTCGTGACGCTGCACTGTCCATTGACCGCCGAGACCCGGGCGATCGTCGATCGTGCCCGCCTCGGCCGGCTCCGGCCGGGTGCCCTGGTGGTCAACACCGCGCGCGGCGGCCTCGTCGACGAGGCGGCGCTCGTGGCCGCACTGCACGAGGGCCGGCTCGGGGGAGCGGCCCTCGACGCGACGGTCCGCGAGCCGCTTCCCGTGAACGATCCGCTGCTCGGGGCCCCGGGCCTCCTCCTCTCTCCCCACGTCGCCGGGGTGACCGCGGAATCGGCCCGACGGATGGCCCTCGAGGCGGCCGAGAACGTGTTGGCCGGGCTCGCCGGCCGGCTGCGGCCCGAGGTCGTCGTCAACCCGGAGGTGCTGTGATGAGCCGGCCGTTGCGCATCGGCCTCGTCGGCTCGGGCTTCATGGGCCGGAGCCATGCATTGGCCTGGCGGATGGCGCCCGCGGTCTTCGATCTGCCGGTGCGGCCCGAGGTCGTGGTGCTCGCCGACCGGACCGAGGAACTCGCCGCCCAGGCGGCCCGCCAGCTCGGTATCCCCCGCGCCACCGGCGACTGGCGCGACGTGATCCGCGATCCCGAGATCGATCTCGTCGACATCACCACGCCCAACGCGCTCCACAAGGAGATGGCACTGGCGGCGATCGAGGCCGGCAAGGCGGTCTATTGCGAGAAGCCGCTCGCGCCGACCGCCACCGACGCCCGCGACTTGGCCGAGGCCGCCGAGAACGCCGGACTGCCGACCTTCGTCGGCTTCAATTATCTCCGCAATCCCATGACCCGCCTGGCCCGCGATCTCGTGAGCTCGGGCGAGATCGGCGAGCCCTGGAACTTCCGCGGCATCCATGCCGAGGATTACATGAGCGATCCGGGAGTGCCCTGGTCGTGGCGGCTGGATCCCGCGGGTGGCGCCGGCGCGGTCGCCGATCTCGGCTCGCACATCATCGCCATGGCCCGCTTCGTGGTCGGACCGATCGAGGAGCTCGTGGCCGACATCGACACGGTGATCCCGGAGCGGGCCATCACCCGCGGCGGCGCGCCGGCGCGACCGGTCGAGGTCGACGATCAGGCGCGCGCGCTCGTCCGTTTCGCCAACGGTGCGGCCGGCACGATCGAGGCTTCCTGGGTCTCCACCGGCCGCAAGATGCACCTGGCCTTCGAGCTGACCGGATCGAAGGGCTCGATCGTGCTCAACATGGAGCGGATGAACGAGCTCCGCCTTTTCGTGAAAGGCCAAGCGGCCGGCCGCGCCGGATTCGTCGAGATCCCCGCCGGACCGGAGCACGCCGACTACGCGGCCTTCTGCCCGGCCCCGGGCCACCAGCTCGGTTTCAACGAGATCAAGGCGATCGAGGTCAAAGACATCGCCCTCGCCATGGCCGAGGGGCCGACCTTCCGGCCCGATTTCCGCGAGGCCTACGAAGTCCAACGCGTGGTCGACGCGGTTCTCCTGTCGGCGCGCGAGCGGCGCTGGGTCTCGGTCGACGAGGTCGGCTGAGGCGGCTCCAGCACGGTGGACGAAGGCCGCTTCTTCGCGCTCGCGGCCGGCCTCGCGATCCTCTTCTGGCTCCTGTCCGGGCAACGCGCGATCGAGCCGTGGTTGCGGCGGACCGCCTCGTTCGCGGCCTATGTGAGCCTCGCCGTCGGGCTCCTCTGGGCGCTCCTCCGGACCGCCCGTTGGTTCCTGGGCTGAAGCGGCCGCCTCCGTTTCGAAGTCGGAAAGCCGATCGGCCCGGCGCTCGCCCGCTGCTCGGGTCTCCTCGGGTCGACGAGTCTCTTCCGCCGCGCGGCAGAGGCCACGGGCGGCGAAGATCACCGCGATCGCGAGCGAAAGGAGGAGCAGGACGAGCGACACCGGTCCTCGCGCCGTGGAGCCGGCACCGTTCTTGGCACGAAAAGGTTAACGAACGCTTGCCGGAAGGTGCTCGACGACCCGGTCGGGCCGCGTCCGGCTCAGGGTGTGACGGCGACACCCAACAGCGCGGGGTGCAGCCGGATCAGCGCCATGTAGAGGGCGAGTGCCGCGGCCAGCCGGGCGAGCCCGATCTCGCTCGGAACGAGGCGCTGGCGCCGCTCGAGGATCGCCTGGAACGGGATGTTCGAGGTCCGCTGCAGGAAGACCCCCCAGCCGGGCGGTCGCTCCTCGGTCCGCCGAGCGTCGATCAGCACGCTGCCGGCCAGAGCCAGTACCGCGAACGTGCCGAAGAAGACGAGCGAGGCGAGATCGCCGTTGGCCAGCACGTGCGCGATCGCCCAGAGCGCCACCGCCCACATCGCGGGATGCCGGGTCACCCGGACGATCCCGCGCGCCGGCTCGGCCGAATCCGGATCCGGAGCCTGGCCGAGCGCGGTCGGATTGCGCTGGCTCAGCGCACACACCAGGAAGAGGCAGGCGACCGGCATCACGAGCAGCGGCAGGTGCCGCAGGCCCGGCCCCGGCGTCCAGAGGACCTGCACGGGCGCCGTCCTCCAGGCGTGCGCCAGCCAGGCGATGGCCACGAGGGCGATCAGCGAGTAGAGGAGGCGATACGGCCCTTCGCCGATCGTGGCGACGAGCTGCGGCCGGAGCTGGCTGCTGGCGATGCCGAGATGCGTTCCGATCAGGAACAGTGCGGCCACCAGAAGGTTGCTCATCGGTGCTCCTCGACCCGCCCGACGGTCCGCCCGGCCTCGTGCCGCGTATCGTATGCGATCGACAGGGTTGTAGCGCGCGGCTCGGGCCGCGCCCACCGAGCCGGAGGACCGAACCGTGCGTCTGTTGCTCGCCGCCATCGCCCTCGTGCTCGCCGCGTCGCCCGCATCGGCCGACGGGCGCGGCGCGCGCGCCTTCGCCTTCGTCTCGAGCGAGGGCGAGCCCCTGCCGCTCGTACGTTTCGCCGGCCGCCCGCCGCTCCTCGTCGACACCGCGAGCTTGTGCGGCTCCGCCTACCGGTACGGCGCCTTGCAGCGGCTCTGGCGACGCTACCGTGACAGTGGCCTCGTGGTCCTGGGCGTGCTTTCCGACGACTTCGGAGGCCAGGAGCCCGGCTCGAACGCGCAGATCGAGACCTTCTGCGAAACCAACGTCGCGGTCGACGTCCCCGTGACGGAGAAGATGAGCGTGAGCGGTCCAAGCTCGCACCCGCTGTTCCCCTGGCTGCGCCGCGAACTCGGCGAATCCGTGGGACCCCGCTGGAACTTCCACGAGTCCCCGATCGGCCCCGACGGACGCGCGGTCGCCGCCCGGCCCTCCGGCGTCGAGCCGGACGGGCCGCCGATCACGGCCGCCCTCGAGCGCCTGCCCGCCCCGGCGGCGCCGGCCGCGAGGAGCTGAGGCGGCTCCGTGCCCGCGCTCCTCGTCGCCCGCCTTCGGCAGGGCTCGGGCCTCCTGCTCTTCGCTTTCGCCGCCACCCACCTGCTCGATCACGCGCTCGGGCTCCACTCGCTCGATCTTCTCGAAGCCGGCCGGCGGATCTTCCTCGCCTTCTGGCGTGCGCCTCTCCTCTACTGGCTCGTGCCGGCCGCACTCCTCCTCCACCCCGCGCTCGGCCTCGCCCGCCTCTGGCAGCGGCGGACCTTGCACATGGCCCCGATCGAGCTCCTCCAGCTCGGCCTCGGCCTCCTCGTCCCCGCACTCCTCGTGCTCCACGTGCTGGGCACCGGAATCGCCCATCGCCTCCTGGGCGTCCGGGACGACTACCCCTATCTGCTCGCCCTGATCTGGCCGGACGGCATGGCTCGCCAGAGCCTCCTCGTCGTCCTCGTCTGGACCCACGGCTGCATCGGCGTCCATCTCTGGTTGCGGCTGCGGCCCGGCTACGCGCGCTGGTCCACCCCGCTCGCCTGCGCGGCCGTCCTGCTCCCGACCCTGGCGGTACTCGGCACGGTTTCGGCCGGCCGCGAGCTCGACCGGCTGCGCGAAGGCGATCCTACGGCCGGCGGCCGGCTCGTCGAGCTCGCTGCCCAGCCCTGGGCGGAGGCCCGCGCCTTCCTCGTGGGGCCGGTGGAGGACTTCGTTGTGGCCGGCTGGCTCGCGCTTCTGGCCGTGATCCTCCTCGCCCGGCTCGCACGGGCGGCCCTCGCCCGCCGCCGGCGGATCGCGGTGACCTTCGACGGCGGCCACAGGATCCGGGTCCCGGTCGGCCTCACCCTTCTCGAGGCGAGCCGCCTGTTCGGAATTCCGCACGCCGCGGTGTGCGGTGGC